>CAIVCR010000092.1 GCA_903904515.1 uncultured Bacteroidia bacterium | reverse complement strand
GGTGGAAGAGAATAATCAGACCACGGCAGGACAGGAGACGTTCTCTGTCAAATTTTCGGCCGATTATAACCTGAGTCAGGCATTTCTCGTTCGGCTATTTTATGACCGCCTTGTGAATAGCCCGTTTATCTCAAACTCCTATAGAACAACCAATTCCAATATTGGGGTTAGCTTCAGGTTCACCCTAACGCAATAAATCCGTTATAAGTGCGAGCCGGACTTAGAGTCCGACCCGCACTTATAAAATTATCAGGCCGTTGCCAATGTTGCAATACTCACCCTCACCCCGGGGATTTGAAGCAGGGGAATGCAACACGCTTCAAGGGTCGCCCCGGTTGTTACTACATCATCGACCAAAAGCAAGTGCTTATTCTCAAACGCAATGCCATTTTTAACATTGAAGATTCCACTTACATTTTCCCATCGCTCAAATCTCCCCTTCCTGGTTTGAGAGTCGGTATGAACCACGCGGATCAGATTCCCAAGGATGAGTGGCCGGTCCATTGATTCAGATAACCCCTTGCAAATTTCAACACTCTGGTTGAATCCCCGCTTCCGCTCTTTTTTAGGATGGAGCGGCACGGGTATTATGGCATCAATGGTTTGGTATAACGAATTTTGAATCAGATCATATCCAAATAGCATTCCCATCTTATGCCCTACCTCGCGGTTCCCTTTGTATTTAAGCTGATGTAACAGGTGTTGCAGACGCCCCCCTTTATCAAAACGACAAAAAGAGGTGGCATATTTAAGCTGAACCCGCCCAATAAATTGCTGAAAAACAGGATTTTCCTCATGAAGATGATAATTAGTCCTCGGCAAGTCAGCTATACAACTCAGACATAACACCTCCTCACCCTTCATTAATGAAGTGTCGCATCCTGCACACAACCGGGGATAGAAGAGCGAAATAAGATCATCGAGTAAGACCATATTCCATATTTTGATTCAAACCATTCTATGTAAATTTACAAAAACATGAGGTTTTTCACCCAAATTATTCAACATTATAAGGTTAAAACCTTATTTTTCTTTTCAAACCTTAGTAGCCTAAAATTTCAACCCATTATCCTACCTTATTTTCCATCTTATTGACCATGAAAAATTCATTTAATTTCATACCGATTCTTAATTATGGAAAATAAAAACTACCTTTAGTAGCAAAATATCATTAGTATGGCAAAAGATAAAAAGAAAAAGAAAGCACTCAGTTTCAATAAACATGGGTTGAAACGGGCTATTCTTGAAGTGTATTACCAAAACAGCAATCAGTCATTTAATTATAAACAGATAGGTGCAGCCGTTGGTGCAAAGGACGTTGGGCAATTACAACTGGTCAACGTAGTCTTGCAGGAGTTGCGCGACGCAGAAACTCTCGTTGAAAAAGAGAGGGGTAAGTTTCAGCTTAAATCGCAGGGTGGTACTGTTACCGGAATGATGGAGATGAATTCAAAGGGATTTGGCAAAGTTACAAGCGAAGAGCTTGATGAACCTGTACTTGTATCTCCTGAAAATATGCACCATGCCCTTGACGGCGATAAAGTGAGGGTCCGCCTTTATGCTCGCCGTAAAAAAAGTGACCCGGAGGCAGAGGTGCTTGAGATCCTCGAGAGGGCGAAGACAACCTTTGTCGGAACTATCGAGATCTCGGAGTTCAGCGCCTTTCTGATCCCAAACAGAAAGACCCCTTTCGATCTTTTTATCCCCAAGGATAAACTGAAGGGGGCCAAACACGGACAAAAAGCGATTGCCCGGATCATGGACTGGCCCGAGCGCGCCCGCAACCCCTTTGCCGAAATCATTGATGTCCTGGGTGATGCAGGGAACAATAATACCGAGATGCACGCAATCCTGGCTGAATTTGGCCTTCCGTATGAATACCCAAAGGCCGTTAATGATGCCGCCGAAAAGATCGCTGTTGAGATTCCTGCGGAAGAAATAAAAAACAGGCGTGACTTCCGCAAGGTGCCCACTTTTACAATCGACCCGGCCGATGCCAAAGACTTCGATGATGCCCTTTCGGTTCAGAAACTTGAAAACGGGATGTGGGAAGTAGGGGTTCATATAGCCGATGTCACCTACTATGTCAAACCTGAATCGCTGCTTGAGGAGGAGGCCTATAACAGGGCCACATCGGTTTACCTGGTCGACAGGGTGGTTCCAATGTTGCCTGAAAAACTTTCAAATGGCGTTTGCTCCCTGAGACCGAATGAAGATAAACTTTGCTTCTCGGCCGTTTTTCAGCTGGATGACAACAGCGTCGTTCATAACGAATGGTTTGGCAGGACCATCATCTGGTCCGATCGCCGGTTTGCGTATGAAGAGGCACAACAGGTGATTGAAACCGGAGAGGGAGATCTTAAGGAGGAGATCCTCACTCTTGACCGTCTCGCAAAAAAACTCAGAGAGATCCGTTTTGCCGAAGGATCAATCGGATTTGACCGTGTTGAGGTGAAATTTGATATTGATAAGGATGGTAAACCGCTCAGCGTATTTTTCAAAGAGTCGAAAGATTCGAATAAGCTCATCGAAGAGTTTATGCTCCTGGCCAATAAGAGGGTTGCTGAATTTGTAGGTAAACCCGGGGCAAAAAAGAAGGAGCGCACCTTCGTTTACCGGATCCACGACAAACCAGACCCCGATAAACTCGATTCATTCAATCACTTTATCAAACGGTTCGGGTATGGTATCCAGACCAATAACCCAAGGACGGTGATGGAATCGATGAATAAGCTCATCGAAAATGTGGCGGGAAAGAAAGAACAAAATGTGATTGAGACCCTTGCAATCCGCACGATGGCAAAAGCTGAATACTCAACACGAAACATCGGGCACTACGGATTGGGATTTGAATTCTATACCCATTTCACCTCGCCTATCCGCCGTTATCCCGATATGATGGTACACCGTTTGCTGGCCCGGTATCTCGAAGACGGACGGTCAGTTCAGGCCCATCAGTATGAGGAGATGTGCAAACATTCCTCCGATATGGAGAACCGGGCAGCCAATGCCGAGCGGGCTTCGATAAAATATAAACAGGTTGAATTTATGGCCGATAAAATCGGACAGCAGTTTAAAGGGGTAATCTCAGGTGTTAAAGAATGGGGTATTTATGTGGAACTTGACGAGAATAAATGTGAAGGTATGGTTCCCATGTTTGAACTTACGGATGATTTTTACGAGTTTGATGAAAAGAACTACTGTATAATAGGTCGGCGCACCCATAAGAAATATCAGCTGGGTGATCCGATAGAGATTGAAATAGCACGTGCAAACCTTGAGCGGAAGCAGCTTGATTTCCGGATTGTCGGAGAGGTGTTGCAACCGAACACGGTGAACCTCAGACGGTCCAAAAGCCCTGTTCGTGGGAAACGATGGAAATAGCGGCAAAAGGGAGATAGCGAATTCTTGTTTGCTATTCGTGCCGGTTCCTATTTAACTTGTTTTCTCACGCAAATTTGTTTGTCTCTGTTAATTTCTATTCTTTTGCGGTAGCTTACCGAATCAGATACCGACGACCTGATACCAACAGGTAAAGCCACAATTTCAATCTTAATGGTAATGGTGCTGTCAAATTTTGATATAATATTAATGAAGGGAATTCTGATTATCATCGTTGTGGTGATAGGATTTTTTATTTTTACCCGTACACGCACTTTTGCAAAAGGGGCTTCCGGGAAAAAAATGTCATTTAATAAAAAGACGAAACCGTTTTCTGCTGAAATCGCCCTTTACAAAAGCAGCAGGCTCAACCCTGCGAATATCGAAATGGTCGTAACAAATACAGGGAGCAGGGAGATTGATCTTCATGCACCCGTAATGATTTTTAAACGGTGGTTTACAAAGCGGAAATTCCGGGTGCTCAAGGTTGAACATTCAGAAATCTATCCGATACTGCTGGAGAGAGATAAAACCTATGTTTTGGATATTTCGTTAGACCAATTATATGAGACAGTTCCTGAGTTACAACTTGCCTGTCGGATGAGTGTAGAGATGAAAGATCTCGGAGGTAAGAGTTACAAGAGTAAGACAATCAGGTTGAAATGGTTTTAAATTGAATGAGAAACTGGAAATTTAAGGATAGTGATTTTGTCGATTTCCCCGTTTATGAGGATCATGATCTTGGCATAAGATGGACTGCGGAGAAGACAAAAATAAAAATATGGGTCCCCTCGGCTCAACGGGTCTTTTTAAGGATATATAAAACCGCCCAGGGGGGTAAGCCTATTCATGAATTTCAGCTTTTACCCGATCAAAACGGGACATGGATTTATGAGATCAGAGAGAATCTTGAAGGATTGTTTTATACCCTCCAGGTTAGGGATGGATTAGGATGGCTTAAAGAGGGACCTGATATTTACGCTAAAGCTACCGGTGTAAACGGCACCCGCGGAATGATTATTGATCCTCAAAAGAGCAATCCTGAAAACTGGGATACCGATCTTCGACATACACTCCCCAATCCAACCGACATGGTGATTTATGAGGTGCATATCCGCGACTTTTCAATGTCACCCACTTCAGGAATTAAAAACAAGGGCAAATATCTCGGATTTACTGAATTAGGTACCAGGCTGCCAACAGGTGAGACTACCGGAGTTGATCACTTAAAGGAACTTGGAATTACGCATGTCCATTTGCTTCCGGTTGCCGATTTTTATACCGTCGATGAATTAAACCCTTCAGCCCACTATAACTGGGGATACGATCCGTTAAATTACAATACACCCGAGGGTTGGTACTCAACAGAACCATCCGACGGAACAACACGCATAAAAGAGCTTAAGCAACTCGTTCAGTCGATCCATTCCAATGACATGGGGGTAATTCTTGATGTCGTTTACAACCATACCGGGCTGATTTTTGAATCTTATTTTAATCAGACCGTACCCGGATATTTCTACCGGTTCAATCACGATGGAACTTTCTCCGATGGGAGTGGATGCGGAACTGAGTTAGCTACAGAACGGGAGATGGTCAGGCGGTACATCGTCGATTCTGTTGTTTACTGGGCCAATGAATATCATATTGACGGTTTCCGGTTTGATCTCATGGGTCTGATCGACATTGAAACAATGAATCAAATCAGGATAGCGCTGGATGCCATTGACCCCAAAATATTCCTGTACGGCGAAGGGTGGAGCGCGGGTCAGAGTCCCCTCAGCGACGAATTCCGGGCGGTTAAATCCAATACGAAGCGGCTTGACCGGATCGCATCCTTTTGTGACGATATGCGGAATGGCCTCAAAGGTTCACCGTTCGACCGAAATAATGCCGGTTTTATCAGTGGAATTACCCTTCGGGAGGAACAACTTAAATTTGCCATCACGGGCGCGGTTGAACACGATCAGATCATTTACCACTTTGTCAATACTTCCAGCCATGCCTGGGCCAATAGTCCTGCGCAATGTATCAATTATGTCTCCTGCCATGACAACCTGACCCTCTTTGATAAACTTCAGTACTCGTGTCCTGAAGCAAATCTGGAAACCGTTGAACGGATGGCCCGTCTGGCCTTCGGGACGATCTTTACCTCACAGGGGGTCCCTTTTATCCATGCGGGCGACGAAATGCTCCGTTCAAAGGGGGGGCACCCAGATTCCTACCGGTCGCCCGATTATATCAACCAAATTGACTGGAATCGCAAAACTGAATATCCCGCTTTGGTAAAGTTCATGAAAAGCTGTATTGAACTTAGACATCAGCACCCGGCTTTCAGAATTCCCGATGCCGAAACTGTAAAGAGCAAACTGAGGTTTTTTGGCCATTATATCCCGGGGGTTATCGCTTATGAGCTTCGCGATCATGCCAATGGCGACCGGTGGCGCCGGATTCTTGTTATGCTTAACGGCAATAATTACTCTGTTGAATTCGAAGTTCCAATGGAAAACTGGTTGATCGTTGCCCAAAACGGGGAAATCAGCACAAATGGATTTGGCCATACCAGAACCAATCTGGTAAGGTTGCATCATATCTCGATAATGATTCTTGCTGCTGAGGATTGAATATATTTGAATTAAACCAACTAATTTGTCTTGCAAAGCAAAATCCTTCTTAGTTACCCAATTACCCAGTAGTTTATTATTAAAGCACATTTGCGTCAGTTACGCAATCCGGATTTAAAGCTGAATCTCCCTTACATTGTTTACAAAAACTACCCTGAAAACCTAACCTTTTCTGCGTTGTTAGCATAAGCCGCCCTTTAGTCCTGCCTCTCCTAAAGCATCTTTTGCAAACTCATTTTCTTTTCGGTCCATTGTTGCGTCTTTTCCGGATGATCAAGTATAAATTTCGGGGTTTAAAAATCTATGAAAATTGATTACTGATGTTGAAATTTTCTTTAACTTCCATGAAAATATCATCACATTCAATCATTTAACCTCTACTTATTATGAAAACTATTATTCACAGGTTACCATTGACCCACCTTTTGAACAGCGAATATTCAATATTCGTTACGCAGCTTATTGCAATTTTTGCCAAGTATCAGCCCGGCTTATTACATCTCAAAAAGGCTTATGACCGGCTCATCGCGATGATGCCCCAACTGGTTAAAATCAAGGCTCAGGAAGTTGGCAATTCAATCACATCCTCATTGGAGCAGCTCGCTAATGAGCGTAATATTCTGGTAAAAGGGATCATGAACCAGATAAAAATGTTGGGAAAACTTTCCATGCCCGATCTCGAATCCTATGTGTTGACGATGAAACGTTTTATGGAGGTCTACGGGAGTGAAATTACAACGGGTAATTACAATGCTGCAACTGAACGTACCAACAAGCTGCTGGCTGAATACAATGCTAAAGTTGAACTGCAGGATGCTGTCGACGGGTTATATCTGAAAATGTTATTCGATCAGTTAAGCGCCGTAAATTCAAGATTCGCAAAGCTGTTTGTTCAACGGACTGAACAAGAGGCCTCCCAGGAACGAATCGACATCAGGGCAATTCGAATCGAAACAGATAAAGAATTAACAGCCCTATTTGATGCTTTTGAATTTTGCAGTTCAGAATATGAAGATCTTGATTTTAAAACTCCTGCAAAAGAGTTAAATGAACTTATTGATTATTACAAAATGCAGATCAAGGGGCGCACTTCGCGACGTAATGCAGGAAAAGAGATAAGCAACGGGGCACCGGCGCCGAACTAGAATCAAGATTTTCCCTCACTTATGAATCGCTCATCATTCAATCCTAATAAAATTATTGCGCCGGCTTCCCCTCCGTTGGGTAATGATCTTGGGGGTACTTCCCCTGCGATTGATACCTTTCGTGGGTCGGCTTCTCCTCCGTTGGGTAATGATCTTGGGGGTACTTCCCCTGCGATTGATACCTTTCGTGGGTCGACTTCCCCTCCGTTGGGTAATGATCTTGGGGGTACTTCCCCTGGGATTGATACCTTTCGTGGATCGACTTCCCCTCCGTTGTGTAATGATCTTGGGGGTACTTCCCCTGCGATTGATACCTTTCGTGGGTCGGCTTCCCCTCCGTTGGGTAATGATCTTGGGGGTACTTCCCCTGCGATTGATACCTTTCGTGGG
>CAIVCR010000091.1 GCA_903904515.1 uncultured Bacteroidia bacterium | reverse complement strand
GGATCATTTTAATTAAGTAAAAATAAGAAAATTAATAAATGCTTTTCGCCACCAGAACTCCAATCTGTCGATTGACGGACAAAAAGGCACCAAAGGTATTCTTTGGACGTATTTTGGTGCCTTTTTGGTGCCTTGGATACTTGGTGGCATTTTTTTTTAATTTGATTCTTTATGTAAAAGGGTAATTAACTGGAATGCAATATTTTTTCACTACTATAACTTGGAACACTGATTTATTTCCCCTTTGTAATCTTGACCATGGCACAACTTCGTTCCAACGGAACCTGAATGGTTAATATCCCTGATTTGAATTTGGATTTTAACAGGGTTTGCGCCTCTTTCCCTGGATAGATTGCGGTGCATTTTACATTTTCCAGTCCCGGAATATTTTTAATGGTCAGATTTACGCTGGTCGTATTCTTTCCGAAAACAACCGGAGCGACATATCCATCCGGAATCTTAAACAGGTTAGCTTTTGCCAATCCGTTTTGCACTTCAAGGCAATGAGGTTCGAGCACCCATTTTTTACCACGCATGGAAGTGAGTAAGAGTCCATAATCGAGGTATTGCTGATCGGTCCATGCTTCCGGAAGGATTGAATGATCATTGCCCGGGAAAGGGGCCATTGGATAGACACCCATATAGAGGTATTTCTGAAAAAAATTGTCTGCCCCTTCAGCTTTTATGGGTTCTTTATCGGCGGTCCAGCCGAGTGCAGGTTTGTTAATACACAATAAGGCAGTAAGATTCAGCGGGGAACCTCCATAGGTAAATTCATCAAAAATGCCGTCGATATTTTTGAGCAGGTCGATCCGCTTATCGTGGTTATTCACAAAGATCACCTTATCGTTTTTATGCATCAAAGGGGCAAATTCGTTCATGAGTTTTTTCCATGAGGTGAGTAAGGATCTTGCCGGTCGGTTGATATACCATGAGATCCCGTCATCGCGATCTTCATTATACATGCGAAGCCAGTCCATACGGTCGATGCAAACCCCATCAGATGAGGGTATTAATTTAATATGTCTGTTTGCCTGTTCCAGGAGAAAATCTTTGTAAACCGGTTCGCCACAATCCAGGATCACCCCGTCTTCCCAGGTAAAGAAAGCTCCTCCCTGTTTTGTTTTCGGATAGAATTTAAGTGCGTCGGAGCTTGTTGACATGGGCACATGAAGCAAAGCATCATTTAGGTTGAGTGATAGAAAATCGTTGGCACTTTTCCAAAGATCGGAAGGATTGGTTGTTGCCGGCTTTTCGAGCGGATACCTCATTTTTGCACCAAATTCAGTAACATTGAAATAGCTCAATACATGGAAGCCTGATGACTTCATCTTTTTTGCATACGTTTCCATCGATTCAATAGAGGTGATGCGACCTCCAAAACGTTTCCACTCCTCTTTCCCGGCAACCGGGGGAATAAACATCCCCATATACGGAAAATCAAAGCTTGCCCGCCAGTTAACGCTAAAGGCCATGCTCTTCATTTTTGCCACATCAAAATCAACATCCGAATCGGAGTATGCCCCTGTCCCTGCCATGCCATCGGCCCGGGGATTTTCAGGATTGAAATATTCGGGATAATTATGGCTCATCCACCGCAGCCCGCCACGCCAGTCGGCTTCATGGACAATCACATCAAATGAGAACTTCAGTACATTTTTGGTTGAGATACGGTTGAATAAACGATCAAAGGCAAGGGTGCCATCGGATTGAACATTCAGCGTCAGATCCAGAATGTCATCACCAGGATTAAGGACGACACTCATCCCGGCATCATTCTTACTTTCTAGGATGGTGACCATTGGAATGGACAACAGGTTCCATTGGAAGGGGCAAAAACCGATTTTAGTGTCATTATATTTAAAGTAAGGCGCGCCGTAAAACAGCGTATCGTTAAAAAATGGCCTTGGGCAGAGGGGGTCTGCCCAGTTTTGTTCCATGGTGATTGGCTCTCCACTAATTGCTCCGTTTTCGGGGAATGATTTTTTACTGATCCTGGGATCTCCCCATGGTGCCCAGATTTGGGATGTTTCACCAGCTTTATAGCCAATGTTAGTTTTTATCTTTGTGGTCCATGGAGAACCCGTTCCTGCGATTTCCATTTCATAATGGACACCTGCCTTTGTCGGGGTATATCGCTCGGTCATTTTGCAGCCGCTACTGGTGGCTTTATTTCTTAACAATCGGCTGTACTCAATTCCGTTATTCGGTAGTTGTTTCGAGGAAACATCACCCTCCGTTTCGCAACCATCCAATGCGGAAACTATCTTTAAAGGAATTGTCTGTTTATTGGCCTTTTCCGACCCGAGCAATAAATTTTTTTCGGAAGTTATTCCGACAGAGAAATTACCGTTCCCAAGTTGATGAAGTCTGGTTTGTGCAATAGCCGGCTGGCCGGGAACAATCAACCATATCAGCGATAAAATTCTGAAAGATAGGTTCATGGGTTTTGATTTATTATTTAATACATACTATGAATTAAATGTAGGAATAAATTTAGCTGTAGTCTAAAAGCCCTTTTACAGCAGCGGGAGACTGGAAAAGCGATAATTAGTGTAAAGTTAGTATTCTGCATTTTAATGGGAACAAAAAAAGCCCTGAATCCAGGACTTTTTTTATTCGTTATCAATCATTCAATATTATAATGGGATATTTCCATGCTTTTTAAGTGGATTGGCCTTGTGTTTATTCTGGGTCATCTCCAATGCCTGGATCAGTTTGAACCGTGTTTGTGATGGGACGATGATCTCATCGATGTAGCCCAGTTCAGCTGCCTTATACGGATTGGCAAATTTCTCGCGGTAATCTTCAATCTTCTGAGCCAGTTCTTCAGGGTTCATCTTCTCGCGATGGATGATCTTGACCGCTCCGTCGGCACCCATAACAGCGATTTCAGCTGCAGGGTATGCGAAATTAATATCTCCGCCAATATGTTTGCTGCTCATAACATCATAGGCACCTCCGTAAGCCTTACGGGTGATCAGGGTAATCTTTGGAACCGTTGCCTCAGCAAAGGCATATAACAATTTGGCTCCGTGGCGGATAATGCCGCCATATTCCTGCGAAGTGCCTGGTAAGAATCCGGGAACATCAACAAGGGTAACGATCGGAATATTAAACGCATCGCAAAAACGGACAAACCGGGCACTCTTTACCGATGAATTGATGTCAAGCACACCGGCGAGGCTGGCTGGCTGATTAGCGACAATACCGACGCTGCGACCTGCAAACCGTGCAAATCCGATGATCATATTGGGTGCAAAGGCTGGCTGTATTTCAAAGAAGTTGTGGTCATCAGCGATGCTGTTGATCAGCTCCTTCATATCGTAGGCTTTATTTGGATCGTCAGGAATCAGCGTGTCGAGGTTCTTATCTTCCCGGTGAATATCGTCCTTGAAGTCAATGGCATGAGGTTCCTCGAGATTATTGGAAGGGAGATATCCCACCAGTTCGCGGATCATGAGCAAGGCATGGTCTTCATTGTCGGCAGTTAAGTGGGCCACACCGCTTTTGGCATGGTGTGTCGATGCGCCGCCAAGTTCCTCCTTGGTTACATCTTCATGGGTTACCGCTTTCACCACGTCCGGACCGGTAACAAACATATAACTTGTGTCCTTTACCATTACGATAAAGTCGGTAATTGCGGGAGAATATACCGCACCTCCGGCGCATGGACCCAGGATAGCTGAGATTTGCGGGATTACACCGGAGCTCATCACATTGCGGTAAAAAATGTCGGCATACCCCGCCAGACTTTCGATTCCCTCCTGGATGCGGGCACCACCTGAATCGTTTAATCCGATCAGAGGGGCCCCCATTTTCATGGCAAGATCCATGATCTTAACAATCTTATCGGCATTGGCGCGGCTCATCGTTCCACCAAAAACGGTAAAATCCTGCGCAAAAGTATACACCAGGCGGCCATCAATCTTCCCGTAGCCTGTGACGACACCATCGCCGGAAAATCTGCTGTTCTCCATCCCAAAATCATGAGAACGGTGAACCACAAACTTATCCAACTCGACAAAAGTACCCGGATCAATCAGTACGGCGATACGTTCACGTGCTGTTTTTCGTCCAGCGGCATGCTGACGATCAATACGATCTTGTCCTCCACCGGCTTCTGCTTCGAGGTTTCGCTCATTGAGCCTTTCAAATTTATCCTGCTCTGATGACATAATTTATTATTTATTGAGTAATATTTTAATATAAGTTTTATTTAGAAAACAGGTCCTGATGCTGATTTAGGCCTCTTCAAGTTCCTCGTCAATGATTACCAAAAGCTGATTATTATCGACCGTGTCTCCCTCCTTGACGGGTACTTCCCGCACAATTCCGCGGCTTCCTGCCTTGAATTCACTCTCCATCTTCATCGCTGAAAGGACAATAAGTGGTTGTCCGGCTTCCACATGGTCTCCCGGTTTAACGAAGACCCGGATCACTTTCCCAGGCATTGGAGATTTAATGGTATTGTCGCTTTGAATTGCTCCACCCTGCATCCTGTTTTGACGATAGCGCGACTCGTTGTCGATAACCTCAACATCAAATTTAAAATAGAGGGTATTCACATGGTAATGTTTTGGTCTGTCTGTTTCAACGACTTCGACATTGAACGACCGGCCCTTGTTGATGATGGAAAACTCCTCGCTTCTCACCTTTACGATATCTACTTCATAAATTTCATCGTCAATCGAGAGGGTGACTATATTTCCTTCCCGTTTTAGTTCCTTAACGATGGCATTACGTTTATTGACTTTAAGTTCGAGTTCCATATGTTATGATTTATCTGAAAAAGCTTGGTTCTGATTTTTAAAAGAATGTTGAATGAATCTTCGTTGTATTTTTTGCGTACAACCTACATCCGGGATGTAAATTTCCTGATTTGCCGTTTCCAGTTTGTCTCCTTTTTATGGGAAGGGGTCGTATTTGTTATTTTGCTCTCTTCAAAGCGGGTCAGGTATTCGGCAAAGGTGGCGATCATCGCGATATCTTCACATTTCTTGTCACAGATGCCGTCGGCCAGCAGAAACTCACTGTTTTTCTCAATAAAATGGGTATTGTATTTCCCCGTCTTGAAGTCCGGCGTTTCCATGATCCGTTCAAGGAACCGAATGGTGGTCTTGACCCCTGTAATTTTATACTCGTAAAGTGCCCGGCGCATCCGTTCAATCGCCTCCTCGCGGGTCCTTCCCCAGACGATCAGTTTGCTGATCAGCGAGTCATAATGGATCGGAATTGTATATCCTTCATAAACGTATCCGTCGCATCGTACTCCAAAACCGAAAGGCTCGGTAATATGGGTGATGGTTCCCGGATTTGGCATGAAATTATTATCGGTATCTTCGGCAATGATACGGCATTCAATGGCATGGCCGCTTTGTTTGAGGTCTTCCTGTTTAAATGGAAGAACGTTTCCTTCCGCAATCCGTATTTGCTCCTTCACAAGGTCAACACCGACAACGCGCTCTGTTATTGGATGCTCTACCTGTAAACGGGTATTCATCTCCAGGAAGTAGAAATTCAACTGATCATCCATGATGAACTCGATGGTTCCCGCCCCTTCATAATTGCAGGCATTTGCTGCAGCAACGGCACATTCACCCATTTTTGTCCTCACCTCAGGGGTGAGTAATGGTGAAGGTGTCTCTTCCACGACCTTCTGATGACGTCGCTGAACTGAGCATTCGCGTTCAAACAGATGAACAGTATTTCCATGTCTGTCTGAAAGTATCTGAAATTCAACGTGATGTGGCGAGTCGACATATTTTTCAATGTAAACAGCATCATCTCCGAATGCAGTCTTAGCTTCCGATCTTGCAGCACGCAGTAAACTGGTAATCTGAGATTCTTTATGCACAAGTCTCATCCCACGGCCGCCACCACCTGCTGATGCTTTGATCATTACCGGAAGACCGATCTCCTTGATCTGTCTGATTGCTTCAGCTTCACTGGTCACCTTGTCGGTGGTTCCCGGAACAACAGGAACCCCTGCCGCGATCATTTTTTTGCGGGCACTGATTTTATCACCCATCATCTCAATTGACTCAGGTGAAGGTCCTATAAAGGTTATCCCCTCCTTGCGGCATCGGCGCGAGAAGGCAGAATTTTCAGACAAGAACCCATAACCGGGATGTATTGCATCGGCGCCCGATTTTTTGGCCGTAGCAATGATTCGATCCATATTCAGGTAACTTTCCGATGAAGGTGCCGGACCAATGTTATAAGCCTCGTCAGCATATCTCACATGCATTGAGGTGCGGTCAGCATCACTAAAGACAGCAACGGTATCAATTCCCATCTCGCGACACGAGCGCATAATACGGATAGCGATCTCCCCGCGGTTTGCAATCAATACCTTCCTTATCGGTTTTAGTTCCATAGTTTTTCCCATATTCTTAAGTTTTCAGCTTTAAAAAAAACCAAATTAAAAAATGCATCTCACGATAACACCTTTATTTCCCATATTGTTCTATAAAACTAGGAACATTTTTTATTTAGTAGGTTTTTTTTGCTTATTTGCAATGACAAAAATAATAATTTTATGAAACTTCTCCTCATTAGTAACTCAACCAACCCTGGAGAGCCCTATCTCGGGTATCCCAAAAAGGAGATTCAGCAGTTTCTTGGTGAAAAAAAAGTCCATGCGCTCTTCATTCCCTATGCTGCAGTCACCTTTTCATTTGATGAATACGAAGTAAAAGTAGCAGAGCGGTTTACTGAAATTGGGCACGACATCACCTCCATCCACCATTTTTCTGATCCCTTAAAGGCGGTTCAGCAGGCAGAAGTCATTGTTGTAGGAGGCGGAAACACCTGGCAGCTGGTTCGATTGCTGCACGATAACGGATTAATGGACGCCATCCGGCACAAAGTACTTCAGGGAACTCCATATATCGGCTGGAGTGCAGGATCAAATGTGGCCTGTCCCACCCTGCGCGCAACCAATGACATGCCGATCATCGATCCCAATGGGTTTGATTGCATGAACCTCGTCCCGTTCCAGATCAACCCCCATTACCTGGATGTCAATCCTGAAGGGCATGGAGGGGAGACACGCGAACAGCGGATACTGGAGTTTCTCGAAATAAATCGGGATACTACCGTTGTGGGATTGCGTGAGGGGACGATGCTGAAATACGAAAATAATCTGCTTCGCTTAATCGGAAACAAAACTGCACGGATTTTCAGAAACGGGGCCGAAACTATCGAATTATCCGGTAATGATGATTTTAATTTTCTGATGGAAGTGTGAGAAACTGTTTAAAGTTGTTTTTTTTAATCCCGTGAGGGATCCGCCAGTTGGCGGATGGGTAGAAAACATGTTGAAATGCAGGATTTTGTCCCGTACGGGACGAGATATCCGGTTTAAAATCATTATTCTACCCATATTTTGATACAGCCTCAGTTTCTAAGAGCAGATATAAACTCAAGAACATGTGAATATTGAAATTTAAACAGTTTCTGAAAATCCTGAAAATAGTATAAAAGTCATGATAACAATAAAAATTATCGCAATCCTGATCTTCTTGTCAGTGTACCCTTTTGGGTCTAATGCAGCGGGTACCCCCATTGATTCGAAAAAAACAAAACTAATCTGGTCAGACGAATTTAATGGTACCGGCTTACCTGATTCCACAAAGTGGGGATACGAGGTTGGATTTGTCAGAAATAACGAGAAGCAATTCTACACCTTCAGGCGGACGCAAAATGTCCGGCAGGAGTCCGGCTGTCTGGTCATTGAATCGCTGAAGGAAAAATTCCAGGGGGGAGAATACACCTCCGCAAGTATCAATACGTTGGACAAACAGTCCTTTGAGGGGGATATCCGAATCGAAGTTCTTGCTAAACTACCTGGTGGCAAAGGGATCTGGCCAGCTATCTGGATGATGGGCTCCAACCTGAACCAGGTGGGATGGCCCAGGTGCAGTGAGCTGGATATCATGGAATTTGTGGGCCATACCCCCGGGAAAGCTTACGGAACACTGCACTGGTGGGACAGCACTTCAACGAAGGAAAATAAACTTAAGTCGAAAGGTGGAAATTTAGACATTGACAGTTTACAGACCAAATTTCATCTTTTTGCACTCGAAAGGAGGGGAAATACAATCTCCCTGTTCGTCGACAATCAGAATTACCTCACTTTTGCTCCTCCGTCAACAGCCTGGGAAGAAACGTTCAGCGGTCCGCTGTTTCTGCTGCTCAATACAGCTATCGGCGGGAGCTGGGGAGGCGAGATCGATGACACGATTTTCCCGCAGAAATATTTCATTGATTATGTGAGGGTCTATAAGCTGGATTGAAATTATGATCTTTAAACATTACCCACCTTGGATGCCTGTCCACTCTAAAATTCAAAATCAAATCTCAGCTGAGGATCTTTGGCCGCATTAGCCAGATGGTTTTCAACGATTGCATCGATTTCACGAACACATCGGGTGCACCCGGTACCTGCTGATGTAAATTCCTGAACATCGGCTGTTGAAAGGGCACCCGCATGTAAAACCGCCACAATCTCTTTTGCGGTAACATGGTTGCAGAGACAGACTAACCGACCTGGATTATTCGCCATTTTATTTCGTATTTTGCAAATATAATTTGAATAAATTGAAATTCACTTTTCAGCTATGAAGTTACTGGATAAGGATCAATATTCGAAGGCCACCACATTGCTGAACGAGGTGCCATTCAATCATATGTTTGCGTGTGATGTTGTCACCCGGAAGATTGATGGATTGATCTATGCCGACAATTGTGATGCTCCGTCTGTCTTTTATATTGTTCATCCCTACGGAATGTCACTGCTAACCGGAGATTGTGAAAATGAGGAGTTCAATGAGCAATTGGCAGGTTACCTGTTAAATAAGGGACAAAACAGAATTAATGCTGAATGGATGCAGGTTTATCCCGAAGCATGGAGTCCCTTGCTTAAACGGTTGCTAGGAGATCAACTGCTTACTAAACCGGAGAAAGATAACGGGGTTCAAATTTCAGCTGGGAAGATATCGGTTGAAGAACAGACAAGGGTGAATTTTAAATTTAATCCGGCAAAATATGCCCAATTTAAGGCCCATCACCGAAATAAACCTGTTGAAGTATACCGCACCGGAGAAGATGAATTTCAAAATATGCCCGGAACAGTGATTCCTAAATTCTTCTGGAAAGATGCCGCCCAATTTTTGGAACAGGGAGTCGGATTTAGTGTGCGTTCCGGCAATAAACTCGCATCCACAGCTTTTTCAGCCTATATTGATGATCATTACCTTGAATTCGGAATCGAGTCTGTCGAACAATTCCGGGGGCAGGGCTGTGCAAAAGAGAGTTGTGTGGCACTTATTGACTTTTGCCTGGAACACGGCTACGAACCCATATGGGCCTGCAGATTGGAAAACACAGGTTCCTACCTGCTGGCTCAGCTGCTTGGTTTTGAGCCGGTTCGGTTTCTCCCGTTTTACAAGGCGACACCTTGATTAGCCGTTCCCGGATGAAGGGTTTTTTATAAAGTAGGATCCTTGAAGGTGAGATTGAAGACGACTACTTCAGGGGTATTCCCGATTCGGACCGGCGGTCCCCAGGAACCAAAGCCGGAGGAGACATAAAAGTTCGTATTCCCTTTTTTAAGAAATCCCCAGCTGAGCTCAAAAACAGCCTTGGTAATATAACTAAGTGGCCATAGCTGTCCATGGTGGGTATGACCGGAGAGGTGGAGATCCACATCTTCAACAACTGCCTCATCCAGGTTAAACGGTTGATGATTCATTACGATGACCGGGCTGTTCTTATCCACACCTGCCATAAGTTCTTTCAAGGTTCTGCGTCTGTTCTCTTCACCCATCTGGCGGTTATCACGGTCATCGCGCCCCACGATCTGGACTCCATTGGGTAAAACCATCGTGCTGTCGCGCAATAATTTTATTTTGACACCCCTGAGATAAGGCAAGGTCTTTTGGATTCCGCCAATGTATTCATGGTTCCCAGGAATTGCATAAACCCCCATCACCGATTTGATCTCCTGAAGATGCTTCCCCAGGTTTTTACGAAGCACCGAAGCAATATCTCCGTCGACGAGGTCACCGCATAGCAGCACCAGATCAGGTTTCTGATTATTGATAATGCGGACCAGTTTCTCTTCCCTGTTCTCTCCGATCAGCGCACCAAGGTGAATATCTGAAGCCATCACTATCTTCATTTGCTGATTTCCGCTCACTTTTTTGGGAATAGTGAGGGAGATCTCCCGTATCCGTGTGTTCAGGGCATTGATATGTCCTGCCACAACCAGCAGTGATACAAACCCTACGGTCGCCAGGCCAAGCCTGAATCGGAAGGTTTGGGTCATTTCGGGGAGAAAATGAAAAAAATGGTTGAATAAACGGATGATATCAAACAGCAAAAGTGTAAGGGCAAAGTAGAGCATAAAGGCGAGCCAGAAAGCGCCAATACGGTATATCCATTCGCTCATGGCGGAAGATCGCGTATGTTCAAGGACTTCACCAATGACAAAACACGAAACGACTCCCCAAAATACGATCATATATCCCCGCCTCCAGGCTGGGGAAACCGAAAACGCCTGTAAACCTCTGGTATAAATAAAAAAATTGAAGGAGAAATAGATCAGTAAAGCAACTCCAAAAAAGATAAGAAACGAGGTGACGCGCATAGCGGAAAATATTTTGTTCAAAAATATACTTTTATAACGGATACGAAATAGTAAATGTTCAGATCATTAAGGAATCGGATGTATGGTCTAACACCTGAAATTAAAGGAGCGGCTGAGTAAAAAACAATTGATCGGTAATTCAATCCAAACCTGCTGTTAATGGCCAATTTCAACTTCATAATGGGATGCAGCTTGCTAAAAATACGACTCTCAGTTGTGATCGATATTTAATTCCGTTCATTTTTTTATCTTTGTCGATTAACAAATTAATCTTCGAATGAGATATTATCTGATCGTAATTGCACTGCTCGGCTTGCTTCTTGAGTCGTGCAATAGCGGAAACCGGTGTTACGATTCGGTGGATGCTTTCATGGTCAGTTCCTTTAATATCAGTGGCTTTAACCCGATTAGTACACTGCTGGTTAAAGGGGTAAACCGCAATGACGTTGGTGATACCCTGGTCAATGATGCATCATCGACCTTAACCAAAAGGTACCCTCTTCCCCTCTCTCTTTCTGCCGATTCGACAGGATTTGTTATCCGGGTTAACGGGGTTTCTGACACCTTGTATGTCAGGCATACCATGATCTTAAAATTAATATCTGAAAATTGCGGGTTTGCCCCCAACTATGTTCTTTCCGGTTTCAGGTACACTTCGGGTATCGATTCTGTAAAAATAACCGACAAAAAGGTTAATTCACTCTCAACAGCCAAAGCAACGAATGACCAGAATATTATTATCTATTTTAGCGCTGCTGCTCATTAGCAGTTCACCTGTTTTATCGCAGACAAAGGGTGAAACCTGGCGGTATGAGGGTCCACGGATAGGGATGGATATTTCGCGTCTTTTGCTCCCCATTATGCAAACTGCAAAACGCAACGGATGGGAAATTCAGGCGGATATCCCTTACAAAGGCAATTTGTTTCCTACTTTCGAAATGGGGATGCAATGGTATGATGACAAGCATGATAAATTTCGGTACAAAAACAATGGCTCCTATGCCAGGGTGGGTATCGATATGAATATTGTTAAATTCGAATCGCTGAAAGACCATGATTTTGTATTTGTCGGATTCCGCTATGGTTATTCCGTATTTAATCAGCAGACTGACAGCATAGGCACATCAAATTATTGGGGATCAATAAATACTTCGTTATCACGTCATCCGATGAACGCTCACTGGGGCGAGCTGGTCTTTGGGATGAAAGGGGAGCTTTTCCCTAACTTCTTCCTGGGCTGGTCGTTACGTGCAAAATTCCCCCTGTCAGTGACAAAAGATGCCAATATCCATCCTTATATAATTCCTGGAATAGGTAAAACAGGTGGTGGTACTCCATTCGATTTCTCAATCGGGGTCTACTACCGTTTCCCGATCTTCAGATCCAAAACGCTGCCTAAACCCCTCAAAATGGGCGGAGCAAAGCATCCTGGTCTGAACAACGGAACTGAAAATGATCAGTACAATCAAGGCGGAAACAACGGAGGATACCAAAATAATAACAGCGGATATTAAGGGCGATACGATTTGCTCATCGAGGTTGGGGTGCATATAATGCAATCAGCCAATCCATAGTTATCCTTATCCAGATCTTCCAGTTCATCCTGTTCGGCCGAGCCGATGGTAAAGACTTTTAATTCCGGATTCGACTTCTTAAGATACCATTCAATTCCCTGGTGATGATCGCTGTGATAAGAGCCATTGAAATGGATCAGCGTCTTCCCGGGAGCATAATTCTTCAGAATAAAATAGGCCATTGTGGCATCTTTTGCCGCCTGTGATTTAGGCAGATTCTGCCCTCCATGCCCTTTAGCCTGGGTAAATATATCTTTGTAACAGGTCAGGGTACTGTCGTATTGAATGGGGAGCGGTGAGATCCACCTTTTCGCCTCTTCACTGATGCTGTCCAGCTTCGTAAGTCCCCTGGAATATACCATATTTGCGTAACGTCTTGGGATGTTGGCCGCAACAAATTTCAATTTGTTCTTCTTCGCAAAATCGAGCAAAGGTTTATAATCACTTGGGAAATTAGTCCAGAGTTTCGCCTCGTCCTTAAGGGTTTTTTCAGAAAGTGCCCCCTCAAGATATTCATCCAGCGTTACCTGATCATCAGCCTCGAACATCTCGGCGCTTAAAATCAAATTTTCTTTCTGAGTAACAAAGAGGTCTTTCGTCAGTTCCTGCTCCAGCCAGTGATCAATCGGATTGTCATGCTGCTCACCAAAAAGTATAATATCAGCTGCTTTTGCCGCTTCCAAAAGTTTGGAATAATGGATCTCTTTCCCGGCTGAATCAAATAGCTGGTAGGCTTTTTTATCACTTTTGAACCCGGCCAGGATCAATAAACAAACGATCAGCAAAACCCAATTTTTCATCTCTGTTTAGTTTTATGGTTAATAAGTGACCAAAGTTAAGGAAGTTTCCTTCGAACTAATTTTATCGGACAGAGAATTGGTGAAATAAAATATTATTTTTGAGTTACCTTAAATTTTTGAAAAACTAAAACATCGACTCTCTGTCCCAGAACTATGAAACGAGCCATGAGCAAATTCTCTCACACAATAGAATGACTAATCTGGCGAGTTCCCCCGATGGATCGGGGCAGGCTATCTGGCCTTTAATAAATAAATTATAGACAGATGAAAGAATATATCTTAGCATTCGATCAGGGAACCACAAGCTCAAGGGCCATTGTATTCGGGCATAATGGAATCCCATTGGCAATAGCTCAAAAGGAGTTTACCCAGATTTATCCCTATCCGGGCTGGGTTGAACACGATCCTGAAGAGATCTGGTCTACTCAGGCGGGGGTAGCGGTGGAGGCTATCATGAAAGCCGGACTTGAAACATCGAATATTGCGGCCATTGGCATCACAAACCAGCGCGAGACCACCATTGTTTGGAACAGGAAAAGCGGGAAACCGCTATACAATGCCATTGTCTGGCAGGACAGGAGAACGGCAGCCTTTTGTGACGAACTTAATAACAGGGGAGAAGGGCCAAAAATTCTTGAAAAAACGGGGCTGATCATTGATGCCTATTTTTCTGCTTCCAAGATCCGCTGGATATTGGATCATGTAGAGGGTGCAAGAAGAATGGCGGAAAACGGAGAACTTGCATTTGGAACTGTTGATTCGTGGCTGATCTGGAATCTTACCCGGGGGGGACTTCATATCACGGATGTATCCAATGCTTCACGAACGATGCTGTTCAATATTCATACGATGAAATGGGACCCGGAGCTGCTCGATATCTTCAATATTCCGTTGAGCTTGCTCCCTGAGGTGAGATCTTCAAGCGAAATATATGGCAAAACAGCAGGACAGCTTGCATCCGGTATCCCAATTGCCGGAATAGCCGGTGACCAGCAGGCAGCACTGTTCGGACAAATGTGCATTGAACCGGGTATGGTGAAAAACACCTATGGAACAGGATGTTTTATGATGATGAACATCGGAGATAAACCGATTGTGTCAAAAAGTAAACTCCTCACAACCATAGCGTGGAAGATCGGAAATGAAACGACCTATGCCCTTGAGGGGAGTATTTTTATTGCCGGCGCGGTCGTTCAATGGTTGAGGGATGGCTTGGGAATCATCAAAAACTCAAAAGATATTGAGCGGCTCGCAGCCAGGGTGACTGACAGCGAGGGGGTCTATTTTGTTCCGGCTTTCGCGGGACTTGGTGCTCCTCACTGGAACCAGCATGCACGCGGAATGCTGGTTGGAATCACACGAGGTACAACTTCGGCTCATATTGCTCGCGCGGCACTCGATAGCATTGCCTACCAGACTCTTGAAGTGCTGCTCGCCATGCAGACTGACTCCGGGATAAATATTCTGGAATTGAGGGTCGATGGCGGTGCAACAGTCAATAATAATCTGATGCAATTCCAGTCAGACCTGTTACAGGCTAAAGTAATTCGCCCAAAAATCACTGAAACCACAGCACTTGGGGCTGCATACCTCGCGGGATTGGCGGTCAATTACTGGAGCGATATTCGGGATATTAAGCAACAATGGCAAATAGATAAGACTTTTTCTCCCAAAATAGAAGCCGAAGAGACACTTTCACTAATCAGGGGTTGGCATCGCGCAGCAAATGCCTCAAAGTCGTGGGCCGACGATCCCGATTATCATGGTTCACTAAAATAACTATTAAAACTTTCCTATGAATCCATTCTTTGCCGAATTTTTAGGTACTGCCGTAATCATTGTGTTTGGAGGCGGTGTTGTCTCCAATGTCCTTCTGAACAAAACCAAAGGGAACAACAGTGGCTGGATCGTTATAACTTTTGGATGGGCGGCTGGGGTTTTTACCGGAGTATCAATCGCCGCTCCCCATAGTGGCGCACATCTTAACCCGGCCGTTACTCTTGCTCTTACCTTAACCGGGAAATTTTCGGTGGCTTTGGTTCCCGGGTATATTGCTGCCCAGCTGCTTGGCGCAATGTTTGGGGCATTACTTGTCTGGCTGGCCTATAAAAAACATTTTGACGCCACTGAAGAGGCCGATCTGAAACTGGCTGTCTTTTGTACCTCACCAAATATCCGCAGCTTTTGGTATAATTTAATGACGGAGGCAATCGCAACATTTGTTCTCTCAATGGCTGTCCTTGACATGGCAAAACCGGAAGTTGGACTTGGTTCCCTGAATGCGCTTCCTGTCGCAATAGTTGTCTTGGGACTGGGTCTTTCGATGGGGGGGCCAACCGGTTATGCGATAAATCCGGCCCGTGACCTTGGCCCGCGCATTATGCATGCACTTTTACCCATTCCGCGGAAAAGAAATAGTGACTGGAAATATTCATGGATTCCGGTTGCTGGACCGCTACTTGGAGCCATGCTCGCAGCATTCGTTTTTATCCTGGTGAAAGTCTGATAAAGAGGTCAGATAAATGGAATTTAATATCTTTGATCAATTAAAAAAATGTCTGTTGCGCTTTAAAATATGATCGAATAAACAAAATAAGTAATAAGAACAATATAATGTCGTAATTAATATTTTCCTCTTTTGACCTCCCCCAACCCCTCCCAAGGAGGGGAGTAAGGCACTGATTGCTGGCCAAAAGTCTCCCCTTTGGGGAGATTTAGAGGGGTCAAAAAGGAGAAAACTGGAATTTTAAGTAAACCATTATATCTTACCTATTACTTGATATCATATTTTTTAAAACAGCGAACCAGCAGCAATAACATGAAAACAGTTGTAATTTTTTCGCTATTATTCTCTTTTTTCCTGATTCAGCCTCGAAATCTGGGTGCCCAAGCCGTTCAGAAAGATTTAAAGCATACCAAAGTCTATTATGAAAAGGGGATGTTTGGCGGATGGCCGGCAAATTTCGGAATCTGGAATTGGGGGAATGAAATCTTAGTGGGCTTTGCCAAAGGGAACTACAAAGACCTTGGGCCCGAGCGACACAATATCGATCGTGAAAAACCGGAACTTCATTTACTGGCCCGTTCGCTGGATGGCGGCGAAACCTGGAAGGTTGAGGATCCTTGCAAAACAGGGAAGGGTTCGCTTATGGTACCTAACCATGGAAGTTATCACGGGATCGAGCGGTCGGATGTGAAACCGGAGAAGTTAGTGGTTTGTAAAGGGATAAACTTTAAAAATCCCAATCTGGCCTTTACCCTCCGGATGACCAATGTTGATGGTGGCGAATCGCGCTTCTGGTACTCTTATAACAGAGGGCATAGTTGGAAGAGACCCAGCAAACTTCCTGATTTTAACAAGGTTGGAACCGCCGCAAGAACTGACTATATCGTTGACGGGAAAAAGGAGTGTACCCTCTTTCTTACTGCTCCAAAATCGGATGGAAAGGAGGGTCGGGTAATTTGCGTTAAAACAACTGACGGGGGAAAACACTGGAACTTCGTTTCATGGATCGGACCGGAACCGGCCGAAGGGTATGCAATCATGCCAGCCTCTGCCCGTTTATCCCCGAATGAAGTGTTGGTTACAATACGTCGGAACACCCATATCTCGGCCTATTTTTCTGATGATAATTGCAGGAGCTGGAGCCGGCGGATTAATCCCGTGGAAGATACCGGTGAAGGTAATCCACCCGCCATGATCCGGTTGAAAGACGGAAGGATATGCCTTGTTTACGGTAGCCGGAAAAAACCATTTTCAATATGTGCCAAAATAAGCAACGATAAAGGGCTGTCGTGGAGCAATGTCTATACGCTGAGAAATGATGGTTCGGGCCGCGACATGGGTTATCCCAGGATTGTGCAACGGCCCGACGGCAAAATTGTGGTGGTCTATTATTTCCAGGATGAAAAAACTGGTCCCGAAAGGTATATCGGGTGCACGATATGGACACCTCAGGGTGTCTGAAAATTTCGAATGAGATATTTCTATTCAATTAACATTAATATAGTTATACGATCATGGCAAAGTTAACACAAGAGA
Source organism: uncultured Bacteroidia bacterium (assembly GCA_903904515.1). Classification (GTDB taxonomy): domain Bacteria; phylum Bacteroidota; class Bacteroidia; order Bacteroidales; family Prolixibacteraceae; genus JAAFHB01. Next base: position 29,168 of record CAIVCR010000091.1, on the reverse strand, counting down.
TGAAGGAGATGATTTTGACGCAGCAATGTTTTCATGCTACTGTCAGCACCGAAGGGGTACCCAACAATGCACCGAAACGTTCAACACGCATTTTTGATGATGAGACACTGATTTTCAATGAGGGAACGGGGGGAAATACCCTGAAAAACATCCTGGATGGTTCCAAAGTCTCTGTCGCCGTAGTGAACCGGGAGATTGTCGACGGCTATCGCTTTCTGGGAACTCCCGAGGCCTTAACAAGCGGTGAGATCTATGACCAGGCTGCCGAATTATCCGCGAAAGCAGGGATGCCTAAGCCAAAGGCGGTAATCCTTATTCATATTGATGAGATACACAGCCTCAAACCAGGCCCCGGAGCGGGTAAAAGAATCGCGTAGCCGGGGTTAATTTTTGTTAGCTTTTTACGGAATAAAGTTCTGTTACATCATTTGAACTGAAAAGATCAGACTCTGAACATTTAAATGTGCAGAGCACCGTTTATATTTGTAGAACAGTTATTAAGCGTATTCGAACCAGGTGCAGCGTAACGCACTAAGTAATAAGAATGATTTATTCCGTAAAGATTGCTTCGTCGCATCAGACCTTCCAAGTTCCTGCCGAACATTTTGTTAAGCAGAGCTCCTCGCAATGACAGGTTGCACGCAGAGAGAAGAGAGATGGGAAGGGATGGTGGCGGAGCCGCCATCCCTTCCCATCTCTCTGTTAATCAAATCATCTGTCATTGCGAGGAGCTCTATAGTAATTATAAACGAAATGATTGACATCCTGAGCGACGAAGCAATCTCTTCTCCGGGTCTTCTTTCCTGAGTTAATACAATGAATCAATATTACATCTTTAATACAACATTTATTTATGCTCACGACTCATCTTCTTTGATGAACTATTTTAAGATGAAAATATTTCGGTACTCTGTCCTTTCGAATATCTGTTAATCTTCGGTCAACAAGTCTTGCTCTATATAAATAACCGGCGAACACCGTAGACTTAGATGGATTTTACGAATCTAATGCATTGCGGATCCTTTGATTGCAACTTTAATGAATTTCTTTGTAATGTTCATCACTCTATTTATTTTGAAATCCACTCTGCCATAAAATGCGAAACAAGGCCGGTTTGAGACCCTGTTTCCCGGATATTGGGATAATAAACCATTAGGAGTGGTCAATATTTGAGTGAATAAGTCCCCTGTTTCCTGCTAATTTTCCCGCTGAATTTCAGGGAACTGTATCAAAGGCTTTATTTAAAGAAGGTTCCCGGATTGACTTAATTTGTTATAAAGATAAATCCCTGATCATGAAAAATAAATCCTGGTTCCTTCTGTTGTTAGTCCTCCCTGCATTTGCCTTCGCGCAGCCGCTGGAAAGACGCGCAAAATATGATATTTCCAAAGAGCGGGTGCTCTATGCAGTCGGTTATACCCATCTGGATTCTGAATACGAGTGGGATTATAAAAGCACGGTAAGCGACTATCTCAAAAATACGATGGAGGAAAATTTCAGGTTACTGGATAAGTATCCCGATTATGTGTTCAACTTTACCGGTTCACGCCGCTATCAGCTTATGAAGGAATACCACCCTGAACTGTTTAAAAAGCTTAAGGGTTACATCGCACAAGGGCGCTGGTATGTCGCCGGTTCATCGGTTGAAGAGGCCGAAGTTAATATCTCCTCTTCAGAGTCTGTAATCAGACACGTGTTGTACGGAAATAATTTCTTTCGCAAAGAGTTCAACAAAGAGAGTTCCGATTATATGTTACCCGATTGCTTCGGGTTTGTGGCAAACCTGCCTTCGGTGCTTCACCATGCCGGGATGATTGGTTTCTCAACCCAGAAACTTACCATTCCAAATCTGGCCACCGCTGTACCGCTCCCTTTCAATGTAGGGGTATGGAATGGCCCCGATGGCAAAGGGCTTGTCTCAGTGCTTGATGCCACCGATTATGACGGGGACCTTATGCCCCGCCTCGATATCGATCAGTATTGGGATAACCGCCTGGCTTCTGATACAAAAAAGTACGGTATTACCTTCGATTATCGTTACTATGGTTGCGGAGATATGGGCGGAGGTCTGCGCGAGCGGGATGTGATCAACGCTGAAGGGAGCCTTAAAAACCCGGACAGTAAGATCAAGGTGGTCTTAACCTCTTCAGACCAGATGTATAAGGATATAACTCCTGAGTTACATCAAAAATTGCCGGTATATACCGGTGACCTGCTGCTGGTCGAACATAGTGCCGGCTCGATGACCTCACAATCGTATATGAAACGGATGAACCGTAAGAATGAGATCCTGGCGCAGGCTTCGGAGCAAATGGCTTCAATGGACAACTACCTTACAGATGCACCCTATCCTTTTGATAAATTGAATAAGTCATGGGAACTGGTGCTGGGGAGTCAGATGCACGATGTGCTCACTGGAACAGCAATACCCTCGGGATTTAAACTTGCCTGGAATGATGAGTTCATCGCTCAAAACGGCTTCTCGGAGGTGCTGAAAAATTCGGTAAGTGGCGTTTCTTCCCAATTAAATACCCAAACAAAAGGGAGGGCAGTAACTGTATATAATCCTGTAGCAACTTCACGTGAAGATGTGTGTACCGCAGAATTGACATTCGCCTCAAGGCCCGAACACCTGAAAGTATATGATGCCAAAGGGAAGGAGGTCCCCTCTCAAATCATTTCACGTAAGGATAATACCGTAAAATTCATCTTTGTGGCGCAGGTCCCATCGATGGGTATAGCCGTTTACGATATTCAGGAATCATCAACACCGTCCAGGCTGACTACCCCTTCGCTTTTGATCGAGCCCAATACGCTCGAAAACGAATATTATAAGCTGACATTAAATGATGAAGGAGATATCTCAGGTATAATGGACAAAAAAGAGAACCGCGAGCTTCTCTCAAAACCTGCACGGCTCGAGTTTCAGCATGAAATTCCGCAGAAAGAACCCTCCTGGAACATGTTCTGGTACGACCGGAAAAATCCTCCGTTTGCTTTCATGAATCAGGATGTCACCATAAAAATGGTTGAAAGTGGTCCGGTTCGTGTGGCCTTTGAGGTTACGCGAAAGGGACAAAATTCTGCGATCAAACAAATCGTTAGTCTCTCAGCAGGAAAAGCAGGCAAGCGCGTTGAGGTAGCAAATGTGATCGACTGGCAGTCCACCGGTGTAAGCTTAAAGGCTTCATTTCCCCTGGTTGCATCGAACGAAAATGCCACTTACAACCTGAGTGCCGGGGCAGTTCAACGAAACACTAATCACGAGAAGAAATTTGAAGTCCCTTCAAAAATGTGGTTTGACCTCACCGATAATTCGGGAAAATTTGGAGTTTCTGTTTTGGAAGACTGCAAATATGGTTCGGATAAACCTGACAACAATACATTAAGGCTCACCTTACTTTTTACCCCGTCGGCAAAGCTTTGTCCGACATGGCTTTATCAATCTTCGCAGGATTGGGGTATCCATGAGGTGAAGTATGGTTTATACAGCCATAGTGGCGACTGGTCACAAAGTGAAACACCGTGGCAGGCAGAGTTTCTGAATAAACCACTCCTTGCCTTTGAAGCACCCAAACATGCCGGAAAAGCCGGTTCTGAGTTTTCATTTCTGAGTATCAATACACCCAGGGTGGGCGTGATGGCCTTAAAAAAAGCCGAGCACCATGGTTATTATATTGTGCGCGTAAACGAACTTACCGGGAAAGACCAACAAGGGGTAACCCTTAAATTTCCGGGGCAGATCACCGATGCCTACGAAGTAAACGGACAGGAACAAAAGATTAGTGATGCGAAAATAACCGGAAATTCACTCAGCTTTGATCTTTCCCATTATACAATCCGCAGTTATGCCTTTAAGTTAACCCCTAAGAGTCATCAAAACTTCGACCAGACAACCGTTGATTTATCCTACGATCAGGATGTGATGAGTTTTGATAATAACCGCACTGATGGGAATATGACCCCTGTTTACGATGCTACCGATCATGGAAATGTATGCAATTATCCTGCAGAACTGATCCCCTCAGAATTGACTGCCGAAGGGGTGAAATTTAAAATGGGGAATACAGAGGACCTGAAGAACAACGTCGTTACCTGTAAAGGACAGGAGATAAATTTGCCGGCCGGGGAATTTAACAAAGCCTATATTTTGGCTGCAGCCACCGAGGATGTTGAAGGAATATTTAGTGTGAACGGATCACTGGTGAAGGTGCAGATTGCCAACTGGAGAGGATTTATCGGACAGTACTACGACCGCCAGTTTGATGTTGACGGCTTTACGGTTCGAAGTATTAAAGAACCATTTCTGAAACACGATAACATCGCGTGGTTTGCCTCACACTGGCATTTCGGATATCCGACACGAAATGAGCCTTACAACTATTCCTATATTTTCAAATATGAAATAACCCTTCCTCCCCATACCAAATCGGTTACTTTGCCGGATAATGCCAAAATCAAAATATTTGCCATAACTGCAGCCCGCAACGAGGCCGATGATATCCAGGTCCTCCATCCGCTAACCGATGATTTTAAGGAAAGCAAACCCTATTCGTTAAGAAAGGGGGAATAGAAACACAAGTTACAGACACCGTGATTGAATCGGTTTACTCAGATTTCTTAAGACGCTGAGTAAACCGATTTTTTCGTTAAATTCCTGCTCAAACAAGCTCTTCCTACACTTTATCCCCCTTTTACTGAAAATCACCTCCCTTACTTAGAGTGATTCTGAATCATCATAAATCTCATGAAACATGCCTCTTAGATGCATGATGAAAAATATTATTTTGTATTTTTGCCCATGCTTAAAACTACCATAATTCAGTGTATCCGGTATATTTTAAGTTTATGAAAAAATTCTGATAACTCACCAAAACTTACAAAGGAGGTATTAATATGAGTAATGTTGATACAGTATCAACAGATGTGCTGATTATTGGCGGCGGACCATCTGGCTTAGCTACTGCAATCCATTTAGCGGATACGCTAAAACAAAAAGGACTGAATCATAGAATTTTGTTAATCGAAAAAGGAAGTTCTATCGGAAGCCATATTTTATCAGGTGCAGTAATCAAACCTGACGTTTTTAAAGAATTACTACCCGATGTCGACTTTTCTGAGATTCCCTTCAATGCAAAGGTAACTAAAGACAGTATGGTTTTATTGGGTGAAAAGAGCTATCTCAAATTGCCTTTTCATATGCCGTACATGAATAATATCGGTTATTATACCGCTTCTTTAGGACAGATATGCAAGTACCTAGCTGTTAAAGCGCAGGAAAAGGGGGTTGAAATTTATACCGGTTTTGCTGTCGATGAGATTTTGTACAACGACGGAAAAGTAATCGGCGCAAAAACCAAAGATACAGGGTTGGATCATCACGGAAACCAGCTCGAAAATTTCCAGGCAGGTACTCGGATCGAGGCCGGAATTACCATTTTTGCCGAAGGTCAGCGAGGACCGCTGACACAGATGCTGATTAAGAAATTTAACCTTACCGAAGGAAAAAACGAACAGGTTTATTCTTTGGGCTGCAAGGAATTATGGTCGGTTCCGGAAGGAAATATCGCTCCGGGTCAGGTCTACCACACGTTGGGTTATCCGCTGCATACGGATGAATTTGGCGGTGGGTTTATTTACGGATTAAACGACAACAGAGTCGCCATTGGAATCGTAGTTGGGCTGGACTATAAAGACCCAACCTTCGACGTGCATGATGCCATGCAAATATGGAAAACCACCTCTTTCGTTTCTAAGATCTTAAAAGGGGGTAAGTTGTTGGAATACGGAGCGAAAACCCTTCCTGAGGGTGGCTATTATGCAATTCCCAAATTGTATGTCGATAATGCTTTAATCGTGGGTGACGGTGCCGGTCTGGTTGCAATGCCTACCCTGAAAGGGATTCATTTATCCATCAAATCGGGTATTCTGGCCGCCAAAACGACTGCCGAGGCCCTGTCAAATAACGACACTTCGGAAAAAAGTCTCCAAAATTATGAAGCCCAGGTAAAGAGTGGTTTTATCCGCAAGGAGATGTACAAAGTCCGTAATTTCAGACAGGGATTTGAAAAAGGGCTGATCATGGGCGGTTTGCATTTTGGAACACAATTAATTACAGGTGGTGCCGGCTTCTTTGGCAGACTGAAATCAACAGCCGATTATAAGACGACCTCTAAACTTAGCCATCTTAAAAAGAAACCCTTTAAGGAACGGTTTAAAGGTAAACTGGAATGGGATAAAGTGTTGACATTCGATAAGGTAACTGACGTTTACTATTCAGGTGTTTTCCATGACGAGCAACAGGTTGTCCATGTGCAGATTAAGGATCCTAAAAAGTTTAAAGAGATTAACATTGACCAATATGGAGCACCTGAGCAATTTTATTGTTCCTCCGAAGTTTATGAGCTACATACCAACAAGGCAGGGGAGAATGAGATCAGAATCCATGCTGAAAATTGTATGCATTGCAGAACATGCGACATAAAATCTCCCGGGCTGGGAATTACCTGGGTAGTACCTAATGGTGGCAATGGTCCCGATTTTCAGAATATGTAATTAACAGAAAACGAAACAATGGCTCTAACTATAATAAGTTTAATCAAACAAGTTCCGGTACCCAGCGAGATGCGAATGGGTGAAGACGGACTGATGGATCGGACAAAAGCAAAATCAATTATCAATATCGATTGCCAGTTCGGTCTCGAAGCCGGACTGCAATTACGGAAACAAAATCCTGATGCGCGGTTAATTGTATGCTCGATGGGTCCAGGTTCTTTTGAGACCTCGCTCAAAGCTGCTATCGCTATGGGTTATGACGAAGCATACCTGCTTTCCGACCGTAAGCTGGGAGGGAGCGACACCTACGCAACCGGCCTGGCGATCTCCACTATGCTTAAACACCTGGGGTTTTCAAAGGATTCAAAAGAGCCCTACATCATTCTGGCCGGTCGCCAGACCAGTGACGGCGATACAGCCCACGTCCCTTCGCAGGTAGCCGAAAATATCGGAATTCCTCAGGCAACTTTCGTGGAAAGTGTTAAAGCCGACGGTGCTGGAAGTGTGATTGCAAAGAGAATCATTGAAGGTGGTTATCAAATGATGAAATTACCCATGCCTTGTGTAATTTCACTCACCCCAACGGGAATCCCTCCCCGTAAACCGTCATTAAGCGGTGCCATTAAAGCCCGCTCCCTCAAAATTACTACGTTTGGAATTGACGATATTGGACTGGGAACAGAGAAAATCGGTATCAGCGGATCCCCTACTATCGTCGCAAAAGTGGTGAACATGGTCAGCGAACGTCCACCGATCACGATGTCTGAAGGTCATAATGAAGCCACATTGGTTGATAGTTTAATCACAAACCTGAAGAAGGGCGGAAATGTCCTTGAAAAGAAGGAAGCGGCTGCCAAAAAGGAGACCGACCGTCCCGATTTCCCCGAAAAAGACTTCAGAGAGGGAGCACGCGGAATACTCACGTGGGCCGAAGTAACAAACGGGAACATCTCCAGACCATCACTCGAACTCCTCACACCGGCCAGAAACCTGGCAAATCAACTGGGGAATGACACCAAGGTAATGACGCTGATCATTGGGAAAAATGTTCAGCCATTAGCCCAAACACTGATCGAACATGGTTCTGACGAGGTTATCTTCGTTGAAAATGATAGTCTTGAAGAATATCTTGTGCTTCCGTTTGCCTCTATTTTCACTCAGGTCATTAAAGAGCGGAAACCCGAGATTGCCCTCTTTGCTGCAACAACATCAGGAAGGGAACTGGCACCCCGGATAGGGATGAGAACCAGCAGCGGCGTTACTGCTGACTGTACCGGACTTGAAATCGGAGAGTATATCGATAAAAAACAGAAGGCGATCATTGCGCCTATTCTTGAATCTCGCCGCCCTACCTACGGGGAGAGTAAACTGGCAACTATTCTCGGTTTTGTTTGTCCGCAGATTTCAACAGCCAGAGCAGGCACATTTGAGGTTCCTCCGCGTGTGAATGAGAGGCCAGGTATTATTTCAGCTTTCACCCCTGTTTTGGATGAGAAAGATTTTGTTGTCGAAATTATAAAAACAGTCAGAGGCGAAGGAGGATTGCAAAATCTTTTTGATGCTGACATTATCGTCTCAGGCGGAAGGGGAACAACATCCGATAGCTTAGGACTTATGAAAGCGCTTGCCGAAGCGTTGAAAGGCCAGGGAATCAATGCTGAATGGGCCTGCAGCCGTCCTGTCGTTGATGAAGGGATCACCGAATATGCCAGACAAGTAGGGCAGACCGGTAAAACTGTTCGTCCAAAGGTCTATGTTGCCGTTGGAATTTCAGGAGCGATTCAACATATCGCAGGAATGAAAGAGGCTGGTCAGGTAATTGCTATTAATCACAACCCAAAGGCGAGCATCTTTAACAATGCCGATTTTGGAATCGTCGGCGAATATCAGGATATTATACCCGAATTAATCGATCGCGTAAAATCCGGGTTTACCTTCGGAATCGAGCCTAAAAAATAAAGTGGGTTATCAGAATTGATAAAGCTTCAATTCTCCGGACTATCTTTTTAAATACTATAGTAAGCCTCTGCAAATAGTTATTTTGCAGGGGCTTTTTTTTAACCTATTCCGGGAACTAAGAGATTGTATTGATTACCCATATTTTAGATGCCTTGCGAAACAATTTTTTACATGCTGCCACATCTCGTCTGTGAGTACATGGTCTGTATCGGGTTGTATAAAAGAGGTGAAATTATCGGAGACTCCAGCCTTTTTATAGGCCTCTGCAATCCGAAGTATGCCCCGTTTGGCAGACTCAATAGGGGTGCCCGAATCGTTCTCACCCAGATTCAGGTGAAGGGCTCTTGGCGCAATCAAGGCAGCAATATCAGGTGTATCACCATGCTTTTTCCATCCGGGTACGAAATTTGGAAAGCAATGCAGTAGATGTTCCTCCTCAATAGCCTCATAAGTTGGCAGACAACAATTGGCCACTATACATTTCAACCTGGGCTCCAGCGGGCCCACAAGCCAGCAGTGGGTTGATCCCATCGAGTGTCCATAACAACCCAGACGGTCAGGTTTTACTTCCGGTCGCGAACAAAGCAGGTCAACGGCCCGTTTCATCTCCAGTATATTTCTCCAGGCCAGGCTGCGATCGCGGACTACTTCCCGAAGAAACTCAAAACGTTCATAAGCCCCGTCTTTTAGCTTCCCGGTAGGGTCTTGCCGCTCACCGAAACAAAGCGCATCAGGACAAATCACAACATACCCTTCCCGAACAAGGGCAACTCCGGTATGATGCATTGGATTGCCGGCCAGACCGGCAGGCTCCGATTTTCCCAAAAAATACTGCCCGTTATGCTGATGCCAGACCGCTATCCCAGGTGCAGGATTCGTGGCGGTTACCTGGTCAGGAACCAGTAATAAGGCCGGTATCCTCACACCAGATTGCCCCTCATAGGTGATAGACTCTATGCGATAGCCATCTTTTTGAGTAATTTCCCGTACCTGCGGATTTAAAGGGGCAGGGTCAGGAAATGGGCCACCAAGACATTGCTGATAAGTGTTTCGTAGTGCATCAGCATTTGATACCTCCGGATTCCCCGGATGAATGGGCGATGCATCTGCCTGAGAAATTGCCGCCCCGAAGGTTGAGGCTCCTAAGGCGAAAATGACTTGAGATTTTAAGAAACTGCGCCGATTCCTGTTCTGCCCTAATGAAGGTTTACTGGCTTCCATGATTTATTTTTTTATGGTTAGTAAAAATAATAGTTCGGAAAATTTTAATATTATCCAATTTCAATTATATGTAAAATATTGAAATACATAGCAATAAAGAAATATTTCAACTTATTCATCATGAATTTGCTACGAAAACATACCGAAGTATTGAAAAAAGAGGATGGTACTAAATCCTAACAATAATACAAAAAATTTCTACTTTTAAAGTAATTTCTTCACTCATTCGTCTACCTGATTATATGGACGAATTAATTGCAATACCGATGGCACAACGACAGCAAAGTATCCAGAATGCTGTACAGGAATATGGGAAGCGTTTGCTTGGTTTTATACGCAGTCGCGTAAAAAATGATCAGGATGCGGAAGATATTCTGCAGGATGTCTGGTATCAGCTAAGTTCCATTATCGACACCGAACCTATCGAGCTTTTGAGTTCATGGCTTTACCGTGTAAGCAAAAACCGTATTGTGGATAAAAAAAGAAAACACAAACCACAACCATTGGAAGATCTTGCTTATGCCAATACTGAGGGTGAAATGGTTTACCCTGAAGCCTTGCTCGCAGATGACCGAAACCCCGAAACAGAACTTGAAAGGGTCTTTTTCAGAGAGCAGTTCTTTAAAGCGTTAGGGGAACTTCCTGATAAACAAAGGGAGGTGTTTGTGTGGAACGAACTGGAAGATTTGACGCTACAGGAGATCGCTGATAAAACCGGTGAAAGCATTAAAACGATCATATCACGAAAGCGTTACGCAGTTGCGCACCTGCGGGAAAAGCTTCAAAATATGTACGACGAATATTAACAATTAAAAATTAAAATCATGAGATGTTGTGGAAAAGAGCGGGGAAAGAATTTCTGGATTAAACGGGCCATATTCATCCCAATAGCCATCGTTGCTGGAGTATTTGTTTTCGGAAGTGTGGTGATGCTGCTCTGGAATAGTCTGCTACCAGCGATATTGGGGGTAAGTACAATTACATTCTGGCAAGCGATAGGCATTTTAGTGCTGTCTAAAATCCTCTTCGGTGGTTTTGGAGGGAGACATGGTCATCACCGATGCCACGGCCATGGTCACGACTGGCACGGCAAATGGACTCAGCTGACTCCCGAGCAAAAGGAGAAGATGAAATCAGAATGGAGAGGCCGATGCTGTGAGCCATCGGAAAAACAAGAGTAAGCTTCAGCTTTTCTTTATCAGACCGGGTATGACAATAGATCTTTCCCGATGGTAATCTAACAAGCAGTCAGCGAGGTATTTTTAATGTACCCAAGCTGACTGCTTTATTTGTTTATTTCAAATTTTTTCGTGATCTGATTTTCGGAATTCTCCGATTTCCCCGGAAATTGGGAGATCAGTGCCTCAGGCGTTAATTCAATCAACCCTCACGTTTATCCCATAAATGGACACGGTTATACATTCACCTGACAATAACCAGATTAATCTGATAAGTTTGTGAAAATCCAAACTTAAAGATCGATTAAAAATGGGAAAAAACGATTTTGAAAGGAAAAGATTGGAGATCATTTTCAGGGAACCCACTTATGCCCCTATTTTCAAGACCAATCCAAAACATTGTATCAACCAGTTTGCAGGGCTGACTCCCTATATCTCGCATAAAGATATCATCAATAACAAGATTTATATCCGGGGATGTCCGATCGGCTCCGGCCGTTCATTCGATTCGGGCCAACGGGATATTATCGTTGCATATAATAGTCTGGATGAACTGGTCAATGACGGGTGGAGGCTGGAATGATAATTTATTTTATGATATTTGTATCATTGCTAAGACAATCTGCCCTATGATCAATTGTGTTATCATCGACGACGAAAAACCTGCCCGTGATGCCCTCGAGCTGATGTTAATCCGCTATTTTCCTGAAAAGGTGAAGGTCGTTGCCAAAGCCGAATCGCTCAAGGAGGGGGTTTTTGCTATTTACAAACATAGTCCTGACCTTGTATTCCTGGATATTGAGATGCCTGAAGAGAAAGGATTTGAGATTTTTACCTATTTTCAACAAGTCACATTTTCGGTTATTTTCACCACCGCCTACAAGGAATATGCGATCAAAGCCATTAAACTGGCCGCATTGGATTACATCCTCAAACCGGTCGGACTCGACGATCTTCAAGAAGCCATTGCATTATATGATAAGCGGCAGCTTTCAGGGATTCCGGTTGAAAGCATTGAGAAGCTCATTAGCGCCATGAACCCAGCGACAAGCACCGTAGTGAAAGTTGTTCTTCCTACCTTCCACGGTTTTCAGCTCGAAAAAGTGAACTCGATTATCTATTGTGAAGCTGATTTGAATTACACGAAGGTGCATACCGTTAACGGGGGAGAGCTGCTGATCTCCAAACCCCTCAATGCGATAGAAAGTTTGCTTCCTGCCAATATGTTTTACAGGATTCACAAGTCCCATCTGGTCAACCTGAATTATATTAAATCATACAGCCGGGCCGAAGGGTTCCACGTCATACTGGAGGATGGCACCAAACTGGATGTGGCGACGCGTCGAAATGATGATTTTATACATGCACTAACGTGTAGATAATGAATGAATTAAGAATGAAGGAATTAAGAATGAAAGAATGAAAAAAATTGCACTGCGGGTTAACGAGCGACTGATCTTGAGTCAGAACTAACTATATTCAACACATAATCACACGAATGATTAAAGGCATCGGAGCATGTTGGGCTAAAGTCACCGGACTAACAATGGTTCGCTTACTTTTGCTGCTTTGTTGTCTGAATCCACTTCATTTGGCAGGCCAGAATTACCCCTCCCGCCATTTTACAATGCGCGATGGTCTTCCCAGCATGTCTATTCGATGTATCTTCAAAGACACACGTGGTTTGTTATGGATCGGAACAGATGCGGGATTGTGTTCCTTTGACGGCAGGTCTTTTCGGATATTCAAGTCTTCGGAAGGGATGACAGCGAGCCAGGTATGGGCGATTGCTGAGGATGAGCAGGGAAATATGTGGTTTGGAAGTCATGGCGAAGGACTTTTCAAATATGATGGCAAACATTTTGTGCGATTTACAAAAAAGAACGGACTGGCTGAAGATCACATCAGGGTCCTGTGTTATTCTAAAAACGCTCATTCCCTCTTTGCCGGAGGCTATAAAGGGATTAGTATAATCAGGGGGGAGAATATTACAAATTCTCTGGGCGATAAGGCTCTCGGAAAAATTCGGTTTACCTGCATTACCAGTATACTCGATGCCGGGAAATTCATCTACATCACCACCTACAACCACTTTAGCCCTATCCGGTATTACCCCGATCAAAATAAATACATCAGCCTTCACGATAGTAGTGTTTTCTATCCTCGTCACAGTTTCTCAACCTATCTCACGTCAAAGCGCGATACCATCTTTTCGTTTACCAATAAAGGGGTATGGATTTATAAAAATGGGGGTATTGTTAAAAATGACACCTTAGGTCAAATATTCGGAATTACAGAAGACCGGAGAGGTGATCTCTGGTTTGCGAGCTGGTCAATTCCCGGAATGGAGCGTCAGGGGGGAGTGTTCAGATACGATGGGAACACATTTCGTAATTATACCCTTCCATTTGGCATCACCGACCGGGAAGTCTGGACCGTTTTATCCGATCGGGAGCAGGATCTCTTATGGATAGGCACCCTGAATGAGGGTTTGTTTATGGTTCCTGGGACTACGATAGAGAATTTTCCGGCTTCCTATTTTAGTCAGGGACAGAAGCGAATCAATGACATTTACCTCGATACAAAAAATAAAATCTGGATTTCTGGTAATCGCGATTTAACCCGGATAGACTCTGATGGTAGCTTGACTAATCTTAAAAAACATCTGATGATTGTGGCGCTAAGACGGTTTTGGAACAACAGAAATCAGCTGCCCTATCCACAAGAGTTTAAGGCGAGGCTGGCAGTAAGTAAAATAGATAACGCACTGCTTCCTGATTTTGAAAAAAAACATGAATTCAATTTTAGTAAAATAGCAGAAGATCAGAATCATGCAATGCTAATCCCGAATGAATTCGGTCTTTTCCGTTACCGGGATTTGGATGGTCGTCCGGAATATCTCGGACTGGAAGGTTTTGCAGCGGAACTGACGCCCCTTGGCGATACCTTAATCTATTCAGGTGAGGCAACGATGATAAATCCCAGATTCAGGGAAAGTCGAATAGGAATCAGCCATAACTGGGATTATCCCAGATCGTTGTTTTTCACCTTTACGAAGGATGGCGACCCCAGAGGTGTGACCCGTTCAGTAAAATATGGTAACCAGATCTGGTATACAACCCTGGCTTCAGGTTTATGGATGAGCCAGGGGACTAAGCTGGTAAACTTTAATAAATCTGATTCGACAATCAGAAAAGACCTGAAAGATATCTGCTTGGATGAAAAAGGGCATGTTATTTTTGGCTCTAATACAGGCGAGATCTGTATAGCCACCTATAAAAATAATAACCTTAAAATTGATTACCGCATCAATGGCGATTCCGGATTACAGGGTAATTCGATCTCCTGGCTTTCGGTGGATCACAGTAGTAAATTGTGGGTTGGCACCAACGTTGGTTTGAATTGCATCGACCTCGAGAAACTTTACCGAAAAAATGAATATGTCATCCGTTTTATCGACGAGGAGGAAGGTTATACCGGCAGCTCATCCGGAAGAGCGCTGATTGACACGGCAGGCTGGTTATGGATAGGAGCCGGCGACAAAGTTATCCGGTTCAATACAAACAACTTTAATTCCGGAATGGATCCTTTGGCTAAAATCGTTTTAAAGTCATTCGAGATTAATAATTCTCCTGCTGATACCATTCCGGGAAATGGGGAAGAGGTATTGAGCAAACTTAAAAAGGGGAACCTGAAACTCCGGTATTTTGAAAACAACCTTGTTTTTTATTACGATATACTGAACTATCTCAATCCCCGGAAGGATAGATTCCGCTATATGTTAAAGGGTTACGATAAAGTCTGGAAACAGGGGAGTAGCAGCAGAAGAGCTGTTTACACCAATCTTCCACCGGGAAATTATCAATTCTGCGTTGAGTCTTACAATATGTATTCTCTTGATAGCGGGGAACCGCTGGTCGTCGGACTTAATATCGGTCATCCCTGGTGGGGCCTCTGGTACCTGCAGCTTTTAGCAATTTTAATGGTTCTGCTCTCAGCAATTCTGGCAATCAGGAAATATATTCAAACGGGCAGGCAAAAGGAACAGCGGAAATCGGAGATTGAAAAGAAAATAGTGCAGCTTGAGATGCAGGCACTTCAGGCTCAGATGAATCCCCACTTTATTTTCAACTGTGTGAATGGCATTCAGTATTACGTTCTCGCCAATAAAACAGACGAAGTACTGTCATATCTCTCTGATTTCTCTAAAGTTGTGAGGGAGTCTCTTGGGAATGCCACCCTTCGCGTTATTCCCCTTGAACAGGAGGTGAGTTTCCTGCACAGTTACCTGAGGTTGGAACAGATGCGTTTCTCTGAAAAATTTGACTTTACCATCACCAGCAATTTGGTTGAAACGGGAGAGACGATTTTAATTCCGCCTATGTTGGTGCAGCCTTTTGCGGAAAATGCAGTTAAGCACGGATTTGGCCGGATTCAGAGTAAAGGGCATCTCTCGATCATCTTTGAAAAGGGAGAGGAAGGCATTATTAAATGCACAATCTCCGATAACGGGATAGGGAGAGAAAGGGCGCGTCTTAACAGCGGATTCTCACCCATCAACGACCGTCCGCATAGCACCTTTATAACGGGGTCCCGCATACGACTATTTAATCCTCCAGGGTCATCGGAGAGATACAAAATAATCTATACCGATTTATCTGAAAACGGAAACTCAGTTGGACTAATGGTCGAACTCTACATCCCGATGGAGCTGCGTAATGGCTAAGAATCTAAAGTTGTTTTTTTAATCCCGAAATTTAAACAGTTTCTAAGATTCTTTTTTCTAGATATTATAGGAATAGACCTCCTCATCGGTAACAATCATCCCTGCACCAACCGTATTAAAGGTATTCTCATCAATTAAGATGAGGCTACCGGTTATGCGGTTCTCACTGTAATTGTCATATTTCAACGGTTTGAGCGTCTTGATCGTGATGTGCGCGATGTCGTTCATTAAAACACTGGCAACGTCATGAATATTCTCAAGGGTGTTGATGTTAACCTTATAGCGGATATCCGTAATTATTGCATGAGTTTCATCGGTAGTATGTTGGATAATGTATTTTTCACCAACCCGCAGCGGCTTCTCATTCAACCAGCAAACCTGCAACGAGATGCTCGAGCTGTATTTGGGATAATTCTTATTCAGCCTGACAAGCATATCCCCTCGTTTTATATCTGTAAATCCATTCAGAACTAATGTAACCGACTGTGGTGTTGATGCCACTGAAATTTCTGTCGGACCATCATGGATCGCTTTAATCACCGACAACTTATTCGATGGCAAGGCAAGCAGGGAATCTCCAACACTAAAAACTCCACCCGAGACGCGCCCGGCAAAACTCTTGCTGTCGGGATGACTCTCACTGGAGGAATCGATCACAAATTGAACCGGGAAGCGGGGGGCAAGCTCGTTATCCGTATTATGTACCGGAATCTTTTCAAGCAGGTCCAATAATGGTTGCCCGGTATACCAGGACATATTTTGGGACGGCTCGACCACGTTATCTCCGTTTTTTGCCGAAATAGGGATGAAGTGGACTTTTTTGAAATTGAGCTTTTTTGAAATCACTTCAAATTCAGCTTGTATCGTGTTATAAACCTCCTCTGAAAAGTCAACCAGATCCATTTTATTGACGGCCAGAATTACATCCGGAATTTGTAGTAACGACGCAATATAAGAGTGCCTTTTGGTTTGTTCTACAATGCCAAGCCTTGCATCAATCAGGATGATCGCCACATCTGCGGTTGATGCCCCTGTGACCATGTTGCGGGTGTACTCAATATGTCCCGGAGTGTCGGCAATAATAAACTTGCGTTTTGGAGTGGCAAAGTAGCGGTAAGCCACATCGATGGTTATCCCCTGTTCCCTTTCGGCCCGAAGTCCGTCGGTGAGCAATGCCAGATTGATTTCATCGTTTCCCAATCGGTCACTCGCCTCCTGAACTGCAATCATCTGGTCTTCAAATATCGATTTGCTGTCGTAGAGCAGCCGGCCAATGAGGGTGCTTTTCCCGTCGTCAACACTTCCTGCAGTGCTTACACGAAGCAGTTCCATATCCAGAAAACCTATGACTGCCTGGCTATCGTCTTTTGGTACAGCTGAATTTTGGGAAGTTTTCAAACTGGTTGTATTATTTTGATGTGACATCTTTCTAATATTAATGATGCGAATAAACTTTTCAATCGGTTAATAATTTGGCGCCTTTAAAAATAACCCTCTTTCTTACGGTCCTCCATGGCGGCCTCCGATCGTCGGTCATCTGCCCGTCCGCCCCGTTCAGTTACCCGCGATCCTGCAATTTCGGTTATAATCTCGTCCAGGCTGTTTGCCGTTGAAAGTGTCAGACCGGTACAGGTGATATCCCCGATTGTACGGCAACGAACCCTGCGAAGTGTAACCTTTTCGGTTGGTTTGCGCGGTATAGCGGGTAGTGCGGCATAGATTGTTCCGTCACGCTCAAATACTTCCCGCTCATGCGTGTAATAAAGTGATGGCAAAACGATATTTTCCAGAAGGATATATTGCCACACGTCCATCTCTGTCCAGTTACTGATCGGGAAGATCCTGAAATGTTCCCCCTCTTTTTTCTTTCCGTTAAAGATATTCCACAATTCGGGTCGCTGATTCTTTGGATTCCACTGACCAAATTCATCCCGGTGCGAAAAAACACGCTCCTTGGAACGGGCCTTCTCTTCGTCCCGTCGTGCACCGCCAAGGGCTGCATCAAAACGGTGTTTTTCAAGGGTATCCAGTAAAGTGACTGTTTGCAGTTTATTGCGACTGGCACTATACCCTTTTTCTTCATAAGCCCTCCCTTGCCGGATTGATTCCTCTACTGAGCCAACAATCAATGTGGCCCCCATGCGCCCGATCAGTTCATCGCGGTAGGTAAGGGTCTCGTCAAAATTATGCCCCGTATCGATGTGGACAAATGGAAACGGGATAACTCCGGGATAAAATGCTTTATACGCCAGGTGGGCCATCACAATTGAATCTTTTCCACCCGAAAAAAGGAGGGATGGACGCTCAAATTTAGCCACCACTTCGCGTAAAATATAGATTGATTCGGATTCCAGTTCTTTCAGATGGGTCAATTTTTTGTATTCCATATTTTCGAATTTCCGGATAACCTACCCGGGATTAATTATGTCTCTGTTTAAAAGCACGAATTAAGCGGAAATTGAATAGTTACGAAATCCCCTATTAGAGGTAAATTGAATACCATCTTTATGGTATAACATGGGACCTGGGTTTACCTGAACAGGGATTAATCACTAACGCAGGGAGCTTCAGAAAATAGAACTTTCCATCAGCCTATGGGTAAAAATCTGTAAATATCCGTTAGATCAGTGTCATCAGTGTTCTGATTTTTATTATGAGTTAATAATATAGGAACGCTGATGACACTGATTGGAGAGATGAACACAGATAAAAAAAATAGCGATCAAAGTTTTCACATTTAGAATTGTAAAATCTGCAATTTCTTTTTGATTGGGATGCATTTTTCTTCCGGATTGTTCTAATCTTAGAATGAGAGTATTACTTTTGTATTATCAGATTAAATCAATCTTAAAATACAAACATTTTTTACCTATGAAAAACAGAAGAGAGTTCTTAAAAATTTCAGCTATGGGATCAGTCAGTATGATGTTACTCGGTTCTGCCGGATATGCGGCAGTCGCTGATAAAGGAAGGAAAAGCTTTGGCGTTGGTATCCAGCTTTATTCGATCCGGGATGCCATGACGGCAGATGTTAAGGGGACATTAAAGAAGGTCTCGGACATCGGGTATAAAAATCTTGAATTAGCGGGTTATAAAGATGGTAAGTTCTATGGTTATACAGCTTCTGAATTCAAAAAAATTGTAGGTGATTTGGGATTGGTTCCCCTGAGCAGTCACACCCAGGTTGAATCGGCCTCGATATCACTGGATAAATCAAAATTAATGGCCGATGTGCATGCTGAGCTGGGAGTTAAATTCTGTATCAAACCATGGATCGAAGAGGTTGACCGCAATATTGAATCGTACAAAAAGATGATTGCCGATTGCAATGAAGTGGCTAAGATTACTAAAAGTGTCGGCATCCAGTTTGGATACCACAACCATAATTTTGAGTTTGCTAAAACCGATGGAATAGTCCCTTATTATGATCTGTTTTTACCCGGTATGGATGCAAATCTGATTACAATGGAATTAGACCTGTTCTGGGCTTCAAAAGCCGGTCAGGATCCTGTGGCCATGTTTAAGAAATATCCGGGCAGATTCCAGCTCCTCCACTTTAAAGATATGCATACCAAACAGGCACCATTCTACACGGTGATCAAGGACGATATTTGCAGTGTCGGAGAGGGTGTTATCGATTTCAAACATATTCTCGCAGCAAAGAAAATCGGCGGAATGAAATACCTGTTTGTTGAGGATGATAATCAGGGTAACGGAAAACCTTTTGAAGGAATCGATAAGAGCATCAAAAATATTACTACAAAAATCTTAAAATCCTAAGGTACAGAATACTCTTAGATTTTAATATCATTATAAAAAAGGGTTCAGACCAACAGGTCGGGACCCTTTTTTATTCCTTTCTAACGATTATTTTTATAAAAATCACTAATTGGTTTCTCGCGCGGCTGCCTTCCCCGGTTTTCGCCCCATACGAAGAGTGAAGTTTCTATTGTGGCTGGAATGGCAAGGGCAACACTTGGAGATCATAACAAAATCGACTGGCGACGTTTTGAAAATGACTATCAATTTATTCGCTCCACAATTTCGCAGGTTATTCCGGCCTTGAAAGATTTGGAGGAAAAATCGGGATCAGAAGAAGGGTATTATCTGGAAAATCCGTTAAGAAACAGGGTCTTTAAAACCACCAACTCCAAGGCGCATTTCAGCAACTGTCCGGTTGAAATGGTTGTCCCCAATGAGGGGGAACTGCTTTTGATGACTATCCGCAGTCACGATCAGTTCAATACCTCCATTTTCGGACTAAACGATCGTTGCCGGGGAATCACCAATGAGCGCCACATCCTGTTTATGAACAAAAAAGATATGGTTCATCTGAATATTTCTTCAGAACAGATGGTTGATTTAACCAGTAATTACGATGACAAGTTGCGTAAAATCGAAGGTTATTACGCCATTCCGTATCCAATTCGACAAGGTTGCGTGGCAGCATACTTCCCTGAGACCAATGTGCTGACATCTGTAAATAACGTAAGCGATATTTGCCAGACACCAGCTTACAAATCGATACGTGTAAAGGTTCAACTTTCGATGAACAGGGTTTGGTAGTAATTGTTTTTCAGTTATTTAGAACCTGTTTAAATTTAAGATTTAATTTTAAATAGTTTCTTAGCTACACCTTGTAATCTGCTATGGAATCAGCCTTCCAATAAGTAGTGGTCTTGCGCTCTGGGTGTAGTAATCACTGGTTGAGTAGGTGCTCCAGCTATACCCTACAATCGCACCTGTTGAGTTTGTATAAAGACGGAAAATCCCTCTCCCTATTCCGTCATTGAAAACACCACTGGAGATATACCGCGTATCAAGGCTTCCATGACCTGAAGATGAAGCATCCATTACCGAAACCTCATATTGTTTGGTGTTGCTGACAAGTGGTGCGGTGGAAGTCCGGAGAACGGGAGCTGAAGCAACCACCATGATGTGACCTGTATTTGTACTTGTTGCAGGGTATTTTATGGCAATGATATCTCCCCTTTTGATAGTACTCACCGAGGAGACTTGTGAGAAGTGATCTTTGGTTTTTATCTCGTTGTAATAGGTCGAAGCATAGGGGTTGCTCGTCCCCGTCCAACTCTTGATATACGTGTCGGTATAACTATAGGTCTGCTTGAGTAATTTGGTCACCAAACCGCTGCAGTCTGTTTTACAAAAATAAGTCGTTGCTCCATTTACTCCGGCCCAGGTTACCAGGTCTGCAGAATTGAGATTACTATAGATATTATTGGCATCGGTGACATTTTGAATCATCAGGTCAGCCCAGTAACACGGAGTGAAATTTGCAGTTACCGCTGATATTTTTGCAGCCTTTTCAACACTGGCAGTTAGATTGGCTGGAGCAGTGCTGCTTAGTTCTTCTTTTTGACAACCACTGAATATTAACGTAAGTATCAGTAGGAGTAATCCAATGTTGAGTACTTTTAAATCATACCGATGTTGGAGGCTCTTCTGTTGAGGGTTAAATTTTTCTGCCATGACGTTTGATTTAGATTGCGATTAGTACGGAGAAAACTATCATTACAAATTTAGTATGTATTTGCAAATATTGTAATCTGATAATATAATTTGTTTCTGAACATAAATTGATATTTTCAAGACGCTATTAGTAGGCTGATAGCTATTATTTACAGGAAGTATACAGATGAAAACATATGTAAACATGATAAATAACCAATAGTAACCAATTTAAAATTGATTAGTTTTGACGTTTTAAATAGATTCATATGAAAAAATATCTGCTGATTGTATTGTTGATTTCATTTCTGATATCGGGCTGTAAGAAGAGTGATAATCCGGATTATTCTTCACTCATTCCGGGCACCTGGGTCAATACCCGTGTTGCCGATCAGGAGGTTCTGACCGATGCTTCATTTGTTATGGAACTGCGATCCGACAAGGTAGAGGTCTATTCTGTTGGTTATAAATTGGACGTTAATAACAAAACCTGGATCGAAAACGACAAATACAGTTACAGCGTTAAGGGAAATAGTATAATCTTCAATGGGGTGGGCGCATTTGGAGGTAATTTTCATATCGAGTTTAAAATTTTATCAGTCGATGAGCTATCATTAACCTTTTCAGTAAGTAAATTCCTGATTGATAATGTGGAATATCCTGATCTGAAAATTTACAGCTGCAAGAGAATAACCGCCGACCTAAGGAGTCAGGTTGTTGGTACATGGTATGGAAAATCGACCACTCCTGGCTCTACCGACAACGGTTATCATTACTGGGAGTACTTCGCTGATGGCCATTTTAATTACTATTTTCAGGATGGCTCGGGTCAGTGGTCCAGTAAACAGGATAATGCAGGGCACTATTTCCTTTATGGTGATCTGCTGGTAACCAATTATACAAACGACCTGTTAACAGGAATAAGTGGCAAGGCTTTTGAATGCTGGAATATTAGTATTATCGGAAGTACTATGGTCTGGACAGCCTTAAGAGACAATGGGCAGATTACCACCTTCCGGATGGATAAGGTAGCTGGTCCTCCGGCAACCCACTAAATACATCGGCCAAATTCCTGATTCGTTGATAACGATATTATGACTGTTTAATGTGTTCCCATTCCCATCCTTTTGAACTACGACCAGGGTTATTCATTCCGGCCGTCGGTTCAGTTATTATCAATCAAATATTTTGCCCAACTTGTAGGAATTAAAATTTTTATCACTAACTTTGTGTTTCAAAGTACTTTTTAAATGAAAACAAATTTACCAACTCCCAGGGAGGATCTTCAGACCATTCGTGAAATCATGGAACGGTCGTCCAAATTTTTATCGCTAAGCGGCTTATCCGGAATTTTTGCCGGGGTATGTGCCTTAACCGGTGCAGCAATTGCCTGGTTTTTTATTCTGGATTTTGGTCATGTTCAATATGATGCAGGCTCATTTAATCCTGGTGGCTGGACTATTTCTGGCATCATTGTTAAACTTGCGGCAGATGCATTGGTGGTTTTGGGATTTTCGGTTTTAGGTGCTATTTATTTTTCAAAAAGGAAAGCAAAAAAGGGTGGCCTGCAGTTTTGGACCAACTCAACCCGGCGTTTACTGGTTCATTTACTGATTCCATTGGTATCCGGCGGAATATTTATACTGATTTTGGTGTTACAACACAATATGGGACTGGTGGCTTCAGTTATGCTGATTTTTTACGGATTGTCGCTTGTAAATGCAGGGAAGTTTACTTTTAGTGAAATTCATTACCTTGGGTTGACCGAAATAGTTTTGGGTATTTTGGCCGGGGTTTTCGTTAATCAGGGGTTGCTTTTTTGGACAATGGGTTTTGGCCTGATGCATATCCTGTATGGAGTAGTAATGTATTTCCGTCATGAACGTTAAAAATCGGATAAAAGATAAATTGAGAAGTCATAAAACAGTAAATAATTTCTTGTGAAGAATCCAATTGCAAACCTTCAGAAAGTTTTTGAAAGCCGCATCAGGCTTGGAATCATGTCAGCCCTAATGGTGAATGACACGGTGGATTTTAATGCGCTGAAGGAACTTCTCGGATTGACTGACGGAAATCTTGCCAGCCACCTCAAAGCGCTGGAACTCCGCAAAATCATTGTTGTTTCGAAGCAATTTATTGGTCGCAAACCTAGTACAACCTACATGGCAACTGTAAATGGGAGATCGTTGTTTCAACAACATCTGGCGGCACTTGAAGAGTTGATAAGCAATCACTAATTTTTTTTATTAATAACTTTGTAATTCAAAGTACTTTTAAAACTCAAAACCATGGAAACAAAAAGTATTCAGCAGTTCCTGAACAGTTACAGTGTGAAGATGATCATCGTTTCCGGATTGGCCATTATGCTGCTAATTCCGTCGTTTTTAATACAGGATGTCATTCGTGAGCGAATCGCCCTAAGCCAAACAGTGAAAAATGAACTTTACGCTCAATGGGGAGGAAAACAGGTTGTAGCCGGCCCGGTATTAAATGTGCCGTTTTCGGTGACGGAACAGGGTGAGAACAATCAGGTAATTAAGGAACGACACGGAGTGGCCCATTTCCTCCCTGAAAAATTGAAAACGGAAGGGGTTCTTTTCCCGGAAACCCGTCAGCGCGGGATTTACAAGGACGTGGTTTACGAAGGGAAACTTAAAATAAAAGGGTCGTTTGCGCAGCCTGATGTTTCCCAATTAGACCTTCAAAATGCCAGTTACAACTGGGGCGCTGCTTATTTTACTATTGGTGTTTCAGATATGCGTGGAATTAAAAATCTGCCTGAATTAATTTTAAATGGTGAGAAATGCAAAGTTGAACCCGGAGTCGCCGATACCGATCTGTTTCAATCGGGAATTACTATAAAAGCCAACTCTGTTGATCTGAAACAGCCCCTGAGTTTTGAACTGGAGCTGGTTTTAAACGGATCAGAGGACCTGGCAATTGAAGCTTTAGGAAAAACATCAGAAGTTTCTATGCAGTCTGACTGGTCACAGCCAGGTTTTACGGGGGGATTTCTGCCGGCCAATCGTCTGGTTACCTCCAAAGGATTTACCGCTGATTGGCAGGTGACCCATCTGAACCGCAATTTCCCGCAGCAGTGGATCGACCGAAAATTCAACACCCATGAGGCAAAATTGGGTGTTGAACTGCTTATTCCGGTGGATCATTACCAGAAATCGATGCGTTCGGTAAAGTATGCCATACTGTTTATTGCACTAAACTTTATCATCTTTATTTTCATTGAAATTAAAAGTAAGATAAGGATTCATCCGTTCCAGTATTCGCTGGTGGCATTTGCATTGCTGATTTTTTATGCGCTGCTCACTTCCATTGGTGAACAAATCGGGTTCAACCTGGCTTACCTGATTTCAGCCGTGGCCGTCACAACACTGATATCGTGGTATACTTTTACAATGCTGCGAAATTTGCGGATGGTGGTCTGGATAACCCTTTTGCAAACGGGATTATACTTGTTTCTTTTTACCATTTTACAGTTGCAGGATTATGCACTTCTTGCAGGAAGTATCGGACTGTTTGTTATTCTGGCAATTATTATGCGTGCATCGCAGCAAATTAATTGGTATTCAGAAGGATAGTGGGGATTTGTAATGCTGCATAATTGTGTCCGGCGATTTTCTATTCTGGCTTTTAAGTTTGAGGCCTTCGGAAAAAAATGTAGGACATTACGAATATTTCCAAAATGTACCACACTATTTCTTAATTCTGTTACTCCTGAGTATCTATTCCGATGCACTTTTGCACTGTCAAAATAAAACAAATAATTTAAAATTTATAAAAATGAAAACAAGCAAAAGTAGAATCTTTAATCAGGTAATTTTTAAGGTGGTCTTTCTGGTTCTGACCATTGTAATTGCAAATTCAAATGTCAGAGCAGCTGATTATGTTGTTGATAAAGCAGTCAGTAAAGTAAAATGGGAGGGAAAGAAAGTGACCGGTAAGCATACTGGTACTATCTCTTTTGATAATGGTAGTTTAGCCGTCTCCAAAGACAAGGTTACAGGTGGATCTTTTGAAATTGATATGAAAACCATCGTCGATGAAGATTTAACTGATGCAGAGTGGAACAAAAAACTGATCGGCCACCTTTCGTCGGATGACTTTTTTTCGATCGAAAAGTTTCCAAAGGCAAGTATGGTTATCAATAAGGTTACTCCAGTATCTGGGGATGAGTATCATTTCGCAGCAGACCTTACCATCAAAGGGATCAAAAAGCCGGTAGAGTTTAATGCGAAAATTAAAGTTAGTGGAGATAAACTGAGTGCTCAGGGAGTAATCACGGTTAACAGGACCCTTTACGATATCAAATATGGTTCAGGAAGCTTCTTCCAGGGTCTGGGAGACAAAATGATCAGTGATGATTTCACACTGGATTTTGATATCACAGCGAATAAGAAATAGTAAAACCAATTAGTACTAAAAAAGGTGGATCTCTTCTGAGGGATCCACCTTTTTTAGTTGATAAACAAATTGCACAGTTTTTAAGACAACTGACAACATTCACATTTTTTTCTTTTCACCATTTACTTCATTCAAAGGGCCAGGCATTAGAAGTTGTTGAACAGGATCGCCTTCGCGAATCAGTCTGTTCTTTTGAATGAAATAAGCCGGAACCATTACAAGAATGAAACATGCAACCAAGATATAGAACATCAGGCTGGTGAATCCTATGCGATTGAGTAAGAAAACGGCTATTATAAATAAAATATTAAATCCAACAATACTGTAGGTTGCCAATTGATGGGATAATCCCAGGGTAAGTAAACGATGGTGAAAATGATTTTTATCTGCCTGGAACGGATGTCTGAAATGGGAGATTCTGATCAAAATTACACGGATGAGATCCATCAGAGGATATGAAAGAATTCCGAATGAAATGGCAGGAGCTGACTGAACTGCATAGGCATTGGTTTGATCAATATTTAACTCATTAAATTGAATCACCAGGATTGATATCAGTGTTCCGATTACCAGTGATCCGGTATCTCCCATGAAAATTTTATTCTTTTTTCCGTAAACATTAAAGTAGAAAAATCCCAGCACAGACCCAACTAAACAAAATGAGAGAATTGCATAATTGAAATGACCGCTTACATAAAACCAGCCTCCAAAAACCGCTGCAATAAGCATCGTTATCCCTGCTGCCAGTCCGTCTATACCATCGATCAGATTAAATGCATTTGTAATAACTATAATAATAAAACAAGAGAGGATCGATCCCGGAATGAGGCCGATCTCCCAGATTCCAAATGTCCCGTGAAGATTGGTTAACCGTATTTTGGCCATAAAGACCAGAATTGCGGCTACTATTATCTGGAAGATTAATTTTTTAATGGGTGATGTACTTACAATATCGTCAACAAGACCAACAAAGAAGATTAATATAAGTGCAGGAAGAATATATTTTGTTTCAGGTAAGTCATAATTGCTTAAGCCTATTGTTGAGGAGAATATAAAACTAAGAAAAATGGCTATGCCACCTAGTGTTGGAATCGCTTTAATTGCTGACGATCGCTCGTTCGGATGATCGAGTAACCCCAGTTTCTTAACAACTCTAACAATTACTGGTACTTCGTAGATTGAAATAGCCAATGCCAAAATAAAACTGATAATCAGTGTCAAATTTATCCCCATTCACTATTAAATATAAATATGTTTAACAAAAGAGTAAATAAAATTGTTCAACCCTCAATATCCCCCCGTAAAACAGGTCGATTGAAATTGTTTACTTTGTTCTGTGTAAATTTATGAATAAAATACTATTCTAATTTTCACCATGAAATTCTTTGTTTAAATTATTAATAATGATTCCTAAGCACTATTATTGCTTACTTAAAGTTTTGTACTTACTTTTGGTTTAGATTAAAAAAAACAATGCAGGATTTACCAAGCCTTAAAGATCAGTTAAGTAGTAGAAATTTGTTTGATGCCTTTAAAGTACAATTGGCAAAAGATTTTGAACAGGGTGGTTTTTCCATTGATTTTATAGAGACTCTTGAGCCGGATTATAACACCATCCATGAAAAAATTGCTTATGAACTGCAGCGAAAAGGGGAAATACCCGATTCTAATTTGATGCAATTACTTTATCGGGTTGATATCAGTGAAGCCCAATTGCAAAAATATTTCCATAGGGATAAAGACCAAAATCATTTCAACATAATTGCCGAATTAATTATAAAACGTGTATTACAAAAGGTAGTATTAAGACAATTTTACAAATCCAATCTAAATTCGAAGAGTAACCAGGATGGGTATACCAATTCCGGCAGCCATATATCCAGCAAGGCGATAGACTAAGCAATCGCACTTGAATCTATCCTAAAATCGTTTAATATCAATTATATACAAGTGAATTTTTGGATGTAGTCCCGAATTTTACTTTTCAGTGCTGCACAAAATGATCTTCTAAAGATAAATAAATGATTTTTTACAGGCCTGGCTTATACCAGGTATCCAACCCACTCTGTACCTATGCTGCGGCTTGTCCCGGTGTGAGTGTTCCCTTGAGCATTTGCGTGAGAGCTTCGTTCATTAGTACACTGCCTTTGGGTGATTTAATACTGAGCTTTTCAATCATCAGCCGTTGGGTTAGCTCGGCGGTTAATGTAGGATTCCACATCTTCTGTGACAGCGGATTGGTTAGTGAATAGGAACCCGGAAGGAGGGGAAACATGCCCGGTAGTTCAGCCGTATGGGCCTGAATAGCACTTGTCTCAGTCATCCAGTTTAGATATTCGATTACCTCCTTCTTATGTCGTGTCTTTGAGTTCATCCCGAATGCTTCACCAAGTTGAAAACAATATTGGAGAGGATCGCCGCTCTTAACAACAGACGGTACGAAGAAGCCGATCTTCGAGGAACTTGATCCCAGTTCCTCAAATTTTGAGATCTCCCATGATCCACCGATGAAAAAGGCTGCTCCACCTGAAGCGAACAGCTCCCGCATTTTATCATAATCAAGTGTTTCAAAACCTGCTGGCAGGTACTTTTTCAACTGCAGGACCATTTCAAATGCCTGGACGAAATTAGCATCGGTCATTTTCTTCGTGCCGGCCAACAGGGCCTGCCGGGCAGGCTCACCACCGTAGAAATTAGCCCCCAATCCACAGTATACGGCTTCGTAAAGCGTCCAGTCGTCACTGGCCCCCTGGGCAATCACTTTCTCTCCACCCGCAAGAAGCTTGTCACATGCTGCGATGAACTCTTCCCAGGTCGAAGGTTCTGTGAGCCCATACTTTGCAAAGATACTTTTTTGGTAATAGACACCATGTGTAACCCCGGTCTGGGGCACTCCGTATATTTTGCCGTCTGCGGTAGACCAGGCACCACGAACCTGCGCTGTGAATTGGTCAATCTTGGATACCAGCCCGTTCAGGGAGGCCAGATAACCTCCATTATACAGCGACTGTCCAAGGTCGTAGGGCCGAATATTCATAATGTCGGCCCCCGTACCTGCTTCCAATTTGGTGAGCAGGTATTTGTCTTAATCAGCCGTTGGCTGTGCCTGGAATTCGATGGTTATATCCGGATGACTTTGTGTGAATAGTGCGTTGATCCGATTCAGCTGTGCGACATCCTCAATTCTCCAGCTTGCCATAGTCAGTACAACCGGATCTATACCCTTTTTGCATCCCCAAAACCCGAATAAAAGTAAAATGGCTAAGGTCGTGTTGACAATGGTCGTGGTCGAAAGTCGCTGGAATAGCTTTTTCATAGGGAAGATCGAAATATTTACTTAAATAGCATAATATCGACTACAATGTAAAAATATTATTGTAATATATTTTTATTATTGAGAAAATATATCATAAATATTTTACTGGAACCCTTCGTTTCTTATATTCTTTTATAGATTTGCATTTTTTTAAATTAACCATTATCCTTTATCTCTTAATGAATCTGCTTATGAAGTCATCTAAGATACTCCCCATTCTTCGTACAATAAATGCAGCAAGTTAAGATGTTTATGCACTGCTATTTTTTACTCGGACAAAGCGGGAAATAACTTTTTGGTATTCAACACCAAAAAAAGTTATTCT
>CAIVCR010000090.1 GCA_903904515.1 uncultured Bacteroidia bacterium | reverse complement strand
TTATATTCAACATTCACAGAGTGATCAGAATTCACCTTTCCGGAATTCCACACGAGTTTGTTCTTCTGGTCAAGCATCATCACTGATGTTGCCACACGGATTTCATAAGCTGTCTGAATAAAGTTTTCCTCCTGACTCTCAATCTGCCAGGTGAACCGCGGGTGAAGGATATTTAATCCCAGGGGATTGGTGAGATATTCACATTTTAATCCGGTGAGGGATGTTTTTGCAAAAGATATAACTGAAATATGGATTAAGATCAGCAAAATAAGGAGTTTGGAAGGCCGGGATATTAATAGCATTGATTGTTTTTTATGGCAGTTTATATTGTTTCTATCTGGATATTAATAGTGTAGGCAATGTTCAACCCGCTTCGGGGTTGCGGCTTCTCGCTATTTACTTACCCCCGGTTCCGCAAGCTACACCGGGGGTTATTCAAATTTAACTCCTTGCGGAGTTAGCGTAGAATGTAAGAAAAGATATAATTCAAAATTGCGGCGCACCGAAATATTCAGGTTTTAAGAATTAATTTTATTATCCCGTCAGGGATTTTATATGGGTAGAAAACGGAATAATAGATTTAGTTTCGTCCCGGACGGGACGAAATATCAAACATAAATATTTGATTTCTACCCATATTTTGTTCCTAAAGGAACATAAAAACCAGCATATAAAAAATTTAAAACATCCTCGGAATACCTAGCCTGGTTTTCCCGGATGAGTGGTATCTGATCTTCTCATTGGGCAACGGATTTTCAGCAGTGGTTGTCCACCCTTTGAAATCTTTCCCCTCTGGAAGAATGAAAATCACCTCGTTTGACTTTGTTTTAAATTCAGCAAGGTCACCACTGATTTTTTGACCGGATTTTTTTAGGCTGGATTGCAGGATTCCTATTTTCCAGGGCAAGGCAAGTTTACACGGATTTCCCAGTAAACTCTTAATGGTGATCCACTGCACCTCACCCGCTTTGATTTCTGAAGAGACAATAAATCCACCTCTGGCATGAAGTGTAAACCGCCCTGTTTTATTTCCAGGGAAAGCGGGGAATACTCTTATAATGCCGTCGTAACTCTGAAGCAGCGACTCGTTCATAGCCGTTGTAAGTACAGAAGTGGCTTCCATCGACATATGGCGGAAGGGCCACATCGGAAGTGGGAAGGTCTCTTCCGATTTTGAAGCGACATCTTTGACCTTGTTGGTCCTGAAAAACCACTCGGCATCTTTATTTACTTCCTCTTCCAGACCCCAGTGGCCCCAGCCGTTGCAATAAATCTGCCACCTTCCCGGGAAGCGATCCAGATCGATAGCCAGCTCTTTGGTCATCCCCAAACGTGCCATTACAACCGAGGTCGGATCCCAACCGGTAATTTCCGATCCATAAAGAAGGGTAGTGGCGGTCGCTAATTTAAACAGGCTATCCCCCTTTTGAGCTAATCCGATCACTCCTGACGGAAAGACAGGGGAAGAGGGGACCGATGGGAAAATACCATCCAATAGTTTCAATCCGTTATTGGGATAAAACCTGCTTTTGATCGTGTCACTTTTGCCTACGGGGTTGTAAACGACTAACATCTTATTCTCTTTTATTCCCCAACCGGCAGCGAGAATTTCGTTGGTGGGCGAGGGTTCACCTTTGAAAAATCCGCGGTTCATTCTGAAACCCGAACCGTCTGTTTTGATGGTCTCCTCATCGTTTTTCAGAACCGGCAGAGGTGCAAGGTGCCCCAGGATTTCTTTCCATTTTTCGGCTTCGGGAAGAACTGCTTTTGCTTCTTTTAATGCGTCTAAAGTTGCACTGAATAAGGCTTTTGCGTAGGTTAGTTCCGTGAGGCCATCCTTCAGTTTGATCCAACCTTCGTAACCGCTTCCCTCCTTTGCATGATATTTCCCATCTGCCTCTTTCTCAAGGATCGATTCATAGAAACGGGCAGCCTCGGTCATAAATGGAAGAGTTTTTTCCTGCAGGAATTTTTTGTCTCCTGTAAATTGGTATTGCCGCCAGAAATCGAGGGCGATCTCAGCAATTGGGGTGTGGTTGATCTTCTCTCCCGAGGAGTTATATCCGCGTCGTTCGGTGACATCTGAGATAAAAGCTCCCTTCGAGTTAAATAATTTCTTCGCATCTTTTTTAGCTTCCGGAAGCGAGTTAAACCTGAAATCGAGGTAGGGAGTGACCAGCTCATGAAAGCCTGCAGCATTTAAAGGCCAGCTGATCTGCTGTTGGTTCCAGTGGAAATAGAAATTCCAGTTTTGGACATCCATGCTCCAGCTCCAGATCCCGTTGTTAAACCTGCCGGGATATTTGCCACCCTGCGAGGCATTGGCATAAAACATCGTGAGGTGCCAGAGGGCGTTGAGGTAATCATCTCCATAATCCATCAGTGATCGGTTCCAGATTTCTTTCCAGATCTCTGCGTTTGAGGTTTGATAAAATTCCAGTCCTTTTGCGTTTGCGGCAGAAAGATTGTTTTTCAATTCAGGAAGAGGATCACCTTCGGTAGGAGAGGTGACTGAAAATGCGAGCCAGGCACTTTTTTCTCGGCTTCCCGATAGTTTTATTGTGGCGCTGCGCGAATGGTCACGGGTGTATTGAACGTTTATAGCGTTTTTTTGAATTACACTTCCCCCAACACCAAAGGTGCCTGAAGCTAATTTCTGGGTGATATATGCCCCATCATTTTCCGCAATTGCCTCCACTCCGGATAGCCCGATTGTGGCATCCCGGTTGATCTGATGGTACCAGTGCGAAAAAGTGCGTGAGCCAAACCGCTCAATAGCAATATCGACAGGGATATTCTCATTCAGATCACTTTTTACATCATAAAACATCAGACCCGTTTGATGATCAACGAATGCCTTTAGGCTTACCTTTCCAAAAGCACTCTCACCTTCGAGACTTAATGAACCATCTGCCAGGTTCAGTTTTGCCTTAAAACCGGTAATGTATAAGGTATTAAAAACGGGCAGCTTAAAATCAATTACGATCCGGCAGGCGTGGCGCTGCGTGGTGCTTAGGTCCTCTTCGGCTCCGTCCCAGTTATGAAACGGACCAAATTTGGCATCGTCCCACAGATCACTTTTATTGACTACCGCGATTATTTTGGAATCTTCGCACCAGAACAGAACGCCAACCTCACCGTTACCAAGTGGAATACCCTGCATGGGATCGACCGGAGGGGAGAGATAGACCAGGTCATATTGCGATACCCGTCCGGGCCAGGCGATATCCCAGGTTGCAGTTTTGGGATTAAACGC
Organism: uncultured Bacteroidia bacterium; assembly: GCA_903904515.1. Classification (GTDB taxonomy): domain Bacteria; phylum Bacteroidota; class Bacteroidia; order Bacteroidales; family Prolixibacteraceae; genus JAAFHB01. The sequence continues at coordinate 9,338 of CAIVCR010000090.1, read as the reverse complement.
TGATTGAATGGGTTTAAGGGGTTCGGGTTGATTGGCATTCGCGGAATTGCCAGTCAAAATGCAAAGTGCAAGGGTTAAAATTAAAAGGCGAATGAAGGTGATTTGGTTAGTTCTCATAAATATTTGGTCTTTTAATCGATTTCTTTTTTTATCGTTTTCAACCCTGTCAGGATTTGAAAATATTTACTATTTAGATGAATATTAATACTATTTAAAACACTTAATACAAAAATCCCAATAGCCAGATTGGAACTTTGTTTCCCCCTCCTGTTTCAATATCATCCGCAGCAATCAAATAATTATCCAGCTGCTTTACCTGGGAGGCATTTTTGCCTTTGCCTCCAACCTCGATTGTTAATCCACCAATTGAAAAGTCACCTTCCTCCGGAAAATAGACCTTTAAACCTGCATTGAGTAATTGGTTTAAAACAAATGTCTCCCTAATATTCCCAATATCTGGTTGTTCTTTTAGTGCAAAAGCAAGGTTGGTATTTTCCAAAAATATTTTGTCTGGTTTTTGTAATGTTGATACCCCTTTTCCTTCCATACTTAAGGTGTTAAGTAACCGTGCATCCTGTAATTGGTAGATATATTGATAGACGCTGTCGCGGCTCAAATCAAGTTTCCTTGCAAGTGCCGCAATATTAGGTTTAAAGGGGACCGATTCGGCTATTACACCCAATAATTTTTTAACCTTAATAGCCGTCCCTGAATTATAAGAAACGATATAAGCCAGGTCGGTATCCACAATGGTATTGATCACCTGGTTTAATTTCATCAGATAAGTATCCTCCCCTTCAATAATAATTGGCAAATAGCCTACTTCCAAATATTTGCGGAATGCCGGTAGCGGACGAAAATCTTCAGTGATCATTCGGCTTAGGCTCTGGTGATTATTTTTGATATCCTCAATTTTGAATGCATCAAAACTTACCCCATTGGTAAATATTAAATATTCCCGAAAAGAAAGCCCTGCCAGCAAATAACTCACGACTCTTCTGCTTAAGTCCGCCTCACCACGATAAATATCCAATGCAGAAGAGGCTGAAAAAATGACCTGCATTTCGGGCAATCCATCATAAATGTTCTTCAACTCAACTGACCAGTTCTCATATTTATGGACTTCATCGATAAACAGTATTTTCCCTCCTTGCTTATACCAATCATTCGCTGTATCCAATAAAGTATGATTGTAAAACCACGTATGGTCCGCAGTGATGTATAATGCTTCTGGCGGCAATCCAAGGTCATACTTTAAATGCTGCAATATTAGTGTCGTTTTCCCTGCACCTCGTGGGCCTTTAATCCCGATCATTCTTTGTTTCCAGTTAATCTGGTTATGTAAGTATCTTCGGAAATCATTCTTTACCGGACGTAAAAGATTTTTGTGAAATTCAAATAAAATATCCATATTATGTCGATTTGATACGACAAAAATACAATAAATATGTCGTTTGTAGTCGACATATTGAATATTTTATTTTTTGTAGATCAAGAGCCAGGACAGAACACATTTTCATCATATCCAAATAAATATCACAATATCACCCCAAAATATTTCAACTTTATTTCTTTTAATTCCATCTATTTCAGTCATCTCTAAACCTTATCGAATACAAATCTGCATCTTTCATCTGAACCCGCAGCCGGACGGTTTTTGCGATCAGGCTTCCTAAGTCTGCACCTTTATCCCAACGGACAACCCTCGAAATTTCATTTCCGATTATGGCCTGTGAATCCTCCAAAGTAAAACCAGGTACCGGCACTCCGTTTTCATACTGAAGCTCAAACCGGATCTCCCCGGCAGCAGAGGTTGAATAATTGATCTCAAGTTCATGTCCCAAGAAGGTAAATGGTTTGGTGATCATTTCTCCTCCGTTGTATGGGGCAGATAGTGAAGTAAAACCATCAATTCGCATCGAATACCGGTGCAGATGTGCTGTAGGCTGGGCATAATCCTGGTTGACATAAAGCGACATCTCTTCCGGGGAAGTTTGAACTACATTTAGTGCCGGATAGTTTGAGCGCGATACCCAGTTTTTCATCCCGATACCGGGACGGATAAAGGCCTCCATGAACGTGCGGTCATAACTATTTCCACCGCGGGTTGTCATGATGTAGGCATCGGAGCAATCTTTGAAATAGCCCGGATCAACATTGAGTTTTTTGGCCTCTTCATCCGAAAGGACCTGCTTCCCCGGCATAAAACGACCACCGATTGCAATATAAATTTGGGGTGCCCTGAAATAGGGACTCGTTTGTTGGGTATAAAGGTGTTCACGTGGAGTATTTCCAAAGGTCATCTCAACCGGTTTTGACCATGAAATAAAATCGTCGGAGGTCGTGCGGCTCACCGTACGGACCCCCTCAAAGCCTCCATTGGTCCAGGTTCGGAAATAGCAAACATAGCACTGCTCACTTTCGGACCAGAAAGAGACATTCTGCGAATCAAATGCAAAACCGTTTAAAACAGGTTCGTCCCTTAATCTCTTCCAGTGAATTCCGTCAGGAGAAACATAAGCTCGCAGACCCGCTTTGTCCTCACCCGCGAGTGCCTTATATTTTTCTGAAGGTTTAGTCTTAGGATTTGTATCAAGCAACGGACTGAAATTATGGCTCGAAGGGGCGTCATTTGCAAGAATAACATTGTTTCTTCGGGATCCTCCGATTTTAAATAATTTCAGAACCGGCTTTTGCCAGTGAATGCCATCCTGTGATTCGGCGACACAGGTCGTCTCTATATTACTTCCGTCTTTTCCATCGACAGGTAATCCCCGGTAATAGACGCGAAACCGACCTTGATCCTTGATTATTGTGCAATATCCACAAAAGATACCTTCCCATGGTTTATCAAAATAGAGAACCGGCCCTTCGTCGTGAGGGGTGTGCTTGATAATTTGAACTCCATTTAGCTTGTCAATAAGGTAGTTGTCGATAAAGATCTCGCGGTTACCACCCATTTGGATAACCTCTATATTCTGGCTAAAACCGGGAAAAGGAATGGTTAGAACTATGAAAATGTAAAGGACAAATTTTATCATAATCATTATTTTAGAAAATTCTAATTGGCAAGTCACCGGGTGACTGTTCAAGTCCCGGACAGTCACCCGGTGACTACTTGAAACGAATTACTTGATACCGGAGTGTGAGCGGGTGACTGTTCAAGTCCCGGACAGTCACCCGGTGACTACTGAAACGAATTACTTGATACCGGAGAGTGAGCCGGTGACTAAATTAAACGAATTATTTGCTTTTTGCAGATGTTTTAGTAAATGAACTATTCTTTGGAAAATGCCCTTCGAAAAATGCCTTTTCCGACCCGTCATATTGTGCTACACGGACGGTACTCCAGGTCTCCTGGTCGCCGGTGGCATAATAGAGATAGGTTTTTCCTTCATATTCAATCAAATCGGTATCTGAGTTATTTCTCCCTTCGCCTGTTGAAGCCTCGAGGATTGGATTAAAGGGGCTGTATTCCCACGTTTCCAGATCCTTTGAACGGATGAGGAATGAGTTCCACCCATCGTGACCAGCATAGGGCTCGTGCACATAAATCACATAATACCAGGGTTTTATGTAGCGAATCACGGGACAGGCTGAATATTCATGTTTTAATCCGGTGAAGACCAGATCGGTGATTTTATCCCATTTGGAGAGGTCGATTGATCGGGCGAATTTGAAACAAAACTGCACTGGTTTATCAGTTTCGTAGGCCATCACATACCCTTTTTCATCCTTGCAAACCGAGGAGTTAAAGAGGTGTTCTTTTCCTTCGGGGAGGATTACCTTTTCGGTTTTCCACGCTTTGAGATCGGTAGTGGTAAGCCTGTTAATTCCGGTTGAATTCATGATTTGTCCGAAATCGGTAAATTCAAGAGCAAAGACATTTAACTCGTTGCCATTCATATAAGCTGAGGCAAAAGAGTGTCCCTGACCGAAGCGGGCAACCTGCTCACCGGTCTGCAAATCGTCGATGTATAAATATGCATCCTTCCCTTTGGCGTGTCCAAGTCCCGGCCGGTAATTGGAAACCAGCAACAGACGTGTGCCGAAAAGGACCGGTGTATTTTCCATTGGGGTCCTTCCGATCTGTGAAAAGGCAAACGGGAGTTTTGTTAATAGGGGTTTTTGGGGCTTTTTGGCAAATGATGAGAAAACAATAAATAGAGGCAAAAATGAAATAGAGAAATAGAGAGATATTTTTTTCATGAATAAATTGTAGCTGTGTTAAAAAGTAAAAAAAATGCCACCAAGGCTCCAAAACACCAAGGTGCACCAAAGTTAAAAAAATGTTTTTCAATTAGTAAGGTGATAAACAACCTATGTTTAGAAAGATTGCTTCGTCGTCCGTTAAACGGACTCCTCGCAATGACAATGTTGTTGTTTTAGAGGTGAGGGATATAGTCTGTCATTGCGAGGAGCCGTCTAAAATCTTATGGTCAGAAAAGACCTTTAATGTCTTTATTGGCGACGAAGCAATCTTCCTTACGGCAGTTAAATATTGTGTATGATAATTTTTAGTTAATTAACTTTTACCTATCATTTATACCCTATTGCCTTTAACCTGGTTTCAAAATCATCCGGAAGTTTACTCAGTGGTTTTGTCTGATCCTGCGCCGCAAACCGCAATAAATTACGCAAAAGCCGCTCTGCTGCCGGATGTGTTCCCAGATTATCATGAATCAGCAGGGTATTCAGGATAAAGTTTCCTGCGCCAAATGAGTTGACAGAAACCATTAATCCCGAGGCATAATCAAGCGATGATTTGATTGAACCTGCGACCGCCTCTTTCGGAGAATCCTGCCCCACGAAGGCAGATGCCGGGATAATTTCGCGGTAGAACTGATGGTCCATTAAACCTCCCGAAGGTAGTCCTTCGAAAATGGGGTGCTCTTTGGCCCATTCATCCTTAAGGTAAAGCCAGCTATATAAATCTGAGATTGATCCTTTTTTCTCAAGTGGGAGAAACCTAACCTTGTTCTTCCCTTGCCTTAATATTTCAGGCGACAGAAAAATGGCGTTTGAGCCACGCGCAATGTGTTTTGCCAGTGCTGTAAATGAAGCTAACGTATCGGCCCCGGCGGGTGGATTTGACCCGACAAGTATCACTTCCCTTGATGTTTGGTTTTCAGTATTAAACGTGGTGGTTTTAATATGATGATCTGCCAGCCATTTTGACAATACCGGATCTGTTCCCCAGGTAGTAATTTCAGATTCGATCGCAGCCATTTGATTTGGGTCATCAACCCAGAATTCAACCTCACCGCATGTAGGAGCGCCACCCCTTTCTAGAGTTGCCAGGAGTTTGTATTTCCCTGCGGGTTCATCGAGTGGTAATTCAATCGAATAAATTGGTATGGCCAGTGGCAGCTCCTCATCTTTTTGTGTGACAGGAATTGTAATTGTGGTTCTATGTTCGTAGACTCTTTGATTTCCGGGTCCAACGACCTGTATCAGGGCAACATATTCTCCTGCCGGAAGGGCATCTTCATTGGCAAGTACCACCTCGAGTTTGACCTTTTCACCGCGGTAGATGTTCTTAGGTTCGGCAAACAGGCACCAGCGTAACGGCGCCAACTCTTCAAACAAGGCGTCGGTTGTTCCCGGTTTAAGCTCCCTGAAGGTGGTTGTCAGCCCTTCACCACCCATTACATGGTCGTTCATTCCGGTGAGGTTATGCCCGGCAATTTGGGGATTCGATCGGATGGCAGTAAGTCCAATCCTTCGCTGGCCTGCCACCCTGCGGATGCTCTCCGCAAAAAAATCTTCGGGACGGGGGTAAATCTCATTGAGGTTCCATTTGTCCCAGTCAACAAGAAATTTATCCAGCTTATCCTTATAAAACAGTGCATCTTCAGCGCCGGCTTTTCCTAACCGTTCAAAATGACGCGTTACCCGCCAAAGGTCAACGGAGCTCCCAATCCCATATTCAGAAAGGAAAACCGGTTTTGAATTTTTTCCAAGATTTCGGATAATCTCAGTCGCTTTGAGTGGTTGTGGAACTACCGGATAAATATGGGCATCACCGGCACCTTCACAATAACCACCCAATCGGGTCATTTTGGCCGGTTTAGCATCGGGCGACTCATTTCCAAGGAGGTATTCCCATGTTGAGGATTTGGGATTGGATATCGAGCCGATATTGAACTGGCCATCCCAGCGACCGCTCCCCAGCAAAACCATACGGCTCTCATCCAGAGTTCGTAACCTGGGCAGGAGACCAACAGCGTGGCGGAATACCGGACCATCAAACGTTTCATTCAAAAGACCCCAGATCACAACACTTGGGTGGTTCCGGTCGCGACGGACCATCCCAAGCTGAGACCGGTCAAAACGCTCAAACATCACCGACGAGCTGTCCAGCCCCTGGGAAGCAAACGATTCATTATAAACCATTAACCCTATTTCATCGCACAGATCAAGCTGGTAGGGTTGTGCACCCCCCCAGATAAAACGGATTGCATTAAATCCCATCACCTTCATATCGAGTAAATCACGCCGCGCCAGGTCAGGGTTCATAGGTAACCTTTGACCAACGGGATAGTTATTGCAGGAATGGGAGGATCTCAAAAAAAGGCGCTTTCCGTTAAGGCGGAAACTGCCGTTTTCGAACTTGAAATCGCGAAAACCAAACCTGACTGAACGTTCATCTGCAGATTGATCCTTATCGTTTCTATTCCGAAGAGTAAGTCGGTATAAATATGGATTATTAGTATCCCATAGACGTGGCTCCTCGATTTTAATCGATGATTTTATTATCGTGTCTCCCGGAGGAACGGTACATTCGAATTCGAGTGTTTTCAGTGTCTCACCCGAAGATGCCGGGGCAACCGAGAATGCGAGTTGTTGATGAACACGGCTTAAACCCGCATTGTGGATGGTAGCTTCGATTTCTACAACATCACTCTTCGAACTGGCCCAAGCGAAAAGATCGTCAATCCGAACAGCCGGAACCATCATTAACTCAACCGAACCGGTTATACCCCCGCAATTGTATTCCCCTCCTGCCGAATAGGGGATCACCCTTGCCTGTCGGGGGATCTGCTTCAGGGTCATTCCGTCGATAGGTTCATTCGTCGGATTTAATACCCTGACCGTTAAGTGATTTGGCTCACCGGTTTTGATCACATCGGTTACATCAATGGTGAACGAGACATCTCCGCTTTCGTACCGACCCATAAAGGTATTGTTTAGCCACACATCACCCATGTAATCAATTGATTCAAATCGCAATAGCGTCCTTCCTGATGGGTAATTATTTTTTTGTGCCACAAAGTCGTGCCAGTACCAGACCACGCCGTGGTAAGCCGGAAAAACTTCCTGAAGAATCCAGGGAACTTTAATCTTTTTGGCACCCAAAACGGGAGTTAACCACCATTGTTTCTCCTTGCCAATATTTAGCGGGTCTTTTTCAATGAGCCATTCGCCATTCAGTGAGATGACCGATTTGGAGGTTATACGGTTTTCTGTCGAGGTTATTTGCTGAGCAGATAACCTTTCGGAATTTAGCGTGAGTAAAAAGATAATTACAAGGAATAGCCCCTTATATTTTTTCATAATTAATATCAATTAAGCCTGAAGGGCTTGAATTTGAATAACCTCCGGTGTCAACCGGAGGTTGAAAGTACGCGTAATTCAAGAACCCTGCAAGGGTTCAACCCTTGCAGGGTTGTGTTTTTATCCATTTCCTGTCCGCGGGTTTTCACCCACGGTTATTCAAATTATATCCTTTCAGGATATTAAAATCTTATCTAAATGAATTTAACTTTAGGAACGTAGTAATTCATAACGTCGAAATATTAAATGTGTATTATCTTGTTTAATAGTGATTTACTTGCAAATAATTATAGTTTGTCGCTGTGTATTTTATACCATATCAACACCGATCCCGGTTTGTTTTTCAGGATCAGCTCATAACCATTCATCAACTTCCCGCCTGTTACTGTTGTTTTTACCTGCGAATCTTCATCCGTTAGTTCATAGCTCATTTTTGAATCGATGCCGCGAAGTTTTACCATCACAGACTCTGTTTCACAATTTTTACGACGAAATCCCATGATCACTCCGTCGTTCTGATCTGGCCGGTTCAACTGATAGGCCAGCGACACATTGTCTTTGGTCATATTTTCAGTAGCAGTCAACGGATAGTAATCGCCATAATAATAGGGGCGTAAACGCTGGAACTCCCTAAAATACCTTTGAAGTTCAGGCTGCGAATGTTCGCGGCTGTTGATATCCCAGTTGATCACCATGGAGGAGCTCATGCTTGACCGGAAATGGTAAGGAGATATTGTGAAATTTCCAGTGCCATGGAGTGGAAGATAAAAATTCAATCCGTAGGTATGACATTGGGCTCCTTCGGGCTCACCATATTGGTAGTCAGTCCGCCACAGTGGTGAGCTTCGTGAGATCGTTTCCAAATCGATGCGACGTCCACCACTGGCGCAATTGTCGATGATCAGGTTTGGAAACCTTTTAAGCAGGGTATCCCAGAAAGCATAGAGACCTTCGATATGGCGGATCTCTGATATTCCGATCCGATCGGGTTTGTCGTTGGCTTCCCAGTACGGCATTGGATCAAAGTTGAAATCCTGACGGTAATAGTCGACCCCCTCTTTTTTAAGAAAATCAGTAATATAATTAGTGAGCCAGACTCTGGCCTCCGGATTTCCAAGATTGAAAAGTGAGTTGCCATTTCCTTTGACGTTGATCAGCCAGTCGGGATTTTGATTGGCAAATAGTGTCCCTTTGGTTACCCGCTCCGGTTCGAACCAGAGGAGGAATTTGGAACCAACCTCATGTGCCGCATCGGTCACCGGTTTGAATCCGTTGGGAAAGTTCTCGGTGTTGGGGCTCCAGTTTCCGACGTTTGGCCAGCTTCCGTCACATTTGTACCAGCCCGCATCGAGCCAAAATACCTCAGGAACAATTCCAAATTGCTGATGCCTTTTAATCAGTGCAACCGAAAAAGATTCGGTGGAACAGGTATGTTCGTTACACGGAGGTGGACCTTCGCGGGCGAGGAATGTGGCAAATGGCAATTCAACATGCTTTCCTTCAATCTTACGCGAATGATGGAGAAGCACAAACTTCCTGAACTCGTTATGCCCTGTCATCCGGTCTTCACCGTTCCAGAAAAGGAGCGAAATTTTAGGTGTTCGGATCTCCTCTTTTGGCAGAAGGGTGAGCTTTAGCTTTTCCATTCCCGATTTCAGGGATACCGATTTACTGTCCGTTTGAACCAGATCGGCAAACCATTTCCCGGTCCAGCCAACGGCTACCATAACTCCCTGATGACCGGGCATCTCCAGATTGAAAAACGGAAAGGCGGTATTGTC
>CAIVCR010000089.1 GCA_903904515.1 uncultured Bacteroidia bacterium | reverse complement strand
GGGCAGGAGGCAATAAAACTATGGATTTAAACGATTGGAAAATCATTGCAAGTTACACCCGGATGGAAGCGATTGCCGACGGAATTCAGGTGCCCATTAGTCCGGATATTGTCAGTGAAGCCGGTATCAAATTCCCCGTTTTCCTGACTCGAGGAGTTTATGACAAGTATGTATTGGTTCCGTTTGATATGCCCGATCAGAGTGAGGATGGTCGCCTGTGGGATATCCTGTATATGTTTTCACGCTCTGCCCGAAGATGTTTAGGTGCTGAATTGAAGTTTGGGTTCTGTTGCCAACTTCCGGATAAAGGTGATTGGACTAAATACGAAAAGATTTGCGAAGGGAACCGGCTGCTTCGGGAAGTTACCCTTAGAGCTGTGATTGGTCCACTTGACCTGGATGATCCAACTCCAGCTATTACCATCCTGTTTCCTGATGAAGATTAGATATACTAATTAACCGGCGTGCCAGACAAAGTCCGTCTCCTGACGGATGCCACAATAAGTCCCCCGGGCAGGGGGCAAACTTAATGACAGAAAATCAGTTCCTGGAGGATGTCTCTTTTTATCAGCGCAGATTTGAAAAGTTGCATCGAGCGATAATCAAGGATATGAAGCTGTATATCCACAAAAATCCGGCTTATGACAGTACTTTTTACAAAACTGTTGAAAGCTTTTCAGCAAATATCACACTAACCGGCGAATGGGTTAGGCTTCTAAGAAGTTATAATTCAAATAAATGCGTTAATATTTTACGATTCTCAAATGATTTTATTACTAATAATGGCGTGCCAGATGCCACAACAAGACCCCAGGGCGGGGGAAAAATGAATGAGAAAAAAACGGATCAAAGTAATGCAGGAGTTTGAAGATTATACCTTTCAGGTCAGTCAGGAGGAAGGTTATCCAGTTATGTCCACCATAACTTCTGAGGACCAATTGGCAGCTGCTGAAGACGGAATATCTCTTCAGGATCTGATCGATATGGAATTGAAATCCTACCGGAACTGGCAATGTGATTGCTGATTTTTTAAATCCGCTGTACCGGAGGGCAAGAGCCCTCCGTACAGCGGTATTTTTTTGTTCATCAAAATCTCCCTTTGCTAACCCTGATTGGCTTTTTACATCTTAAAGGGATTAGCAAACTTCAATGCAACCCTTATAATCCGGCAATTTTATTATTCCGGTTGTTTTTCAGTCGTTAAGTCACCACCTTTTCGTCTTATCCTGGCAATTACCAAACAGATCTGTTCTTTTTGCAACCGTGGGCTGCCATCACCTTTATCTTCTGAAGAGAGCAGCTCATCCAACAGGTAACTTTTTTAAGATCCCTTAACCTAATCCTTTCCCAAATGCAGATTGATCCTATTTCACTGATATTTTAAATCAAATTCAATGCGAAGATAGAATGCCTCATCCGGTAACGGTCCCCTCATTCAAGAACTTTCGCGGCATATCCTCAGCCCTTTGTTCTTTGCGGTATTCCACGGTTTCTTGACTGCCCTTCAGTGCCACCCTTTAAAAATCTTGCATATAATTTTCACTTAAAATTAAGTATCATGAAAAAGTTTCAAAAACATTTTGTAGGAAAAGGCAAACAGGTAGAAGGGCTCCAAATTATCAAAGTAACCGTAAACAT
>CAIVCR010000088.1 GCA_903904515.1 uncultured Bacteroidia bacterium | reverse complement strand
GTGAAATGCTGTAATGTGCTAATGAGACAATTTGCTAATATGCCAATGTGGCAATTTGAAAATCTGAAAATGGGGGAGGTGAAATGCGGCAATGTGCTAATGAGACAATTTGCTAATATGCCAATGTGGCAATTTGAAAATCTGAAAATGGGGGAGGTGAAATGCAGTAATGTGCCAATTTGCTAATGAAAAATTTAAAATGAGGCGATTGGGCGATTTCAATTGATATAAAAATTCTTCGATAAAGCAATATTCTCCTGAATACAACCTATTTTGCCATTTGCATTTTGCATTCTTAATTTTGCATTCTTAATTCTTCATTCTTCATTCCTCATTCCCAATAATTTGTCCTGCAACCTGAAAAGCCAGTTCAGCCTCGAAACCGTGACTCTGGGCGAACACTGCGAGCTTTCCTTTCCGCTCATATCCGGAAGCCCCTTTAACCGATTTGATTTTTGATTTAAGCAGGTCGGAAAGTATTTTTTTATACAGATCATCTTCAATCCGACTCAAGGCTGATCTGATTAACTCCCCGGGAATCTGCTTCTGGCGCAGCATATAGGTGAGTTTAATTTTTCCCCATTTATTAAACCGGAGTTTGTCATTGATGTAGAAATCAACAAACCGTTCCTCATTTAGAAAACGCTCTTTGACCAGGTAATCAATTGCCGTTGAGATCTCCTCTTCAGGAAGTTCCCATAGCCTAAGTTTTGTCACTACATCAAAACGACACCGCTCTGATTGACTGCACATAGCCATCGCTTTTGTAAGCGCCTGCCGATAGTTTACATTACCCTCCATTTGAGCGAATTCAAGAATATAGGGCAAAGATAAGCGATCTTAGTTGGAATCATTCTGTATTATTTTCCATTCTTAAAATGTGATATATTTTTAATTCTTTTGTTAAAGTTTTCTCCGAGTTTATCTTTCTAAGTGTATGAACATATGAAATATAAACCGATGGGTATCATTGGAAACGCGGATGCCTCCCGAAGGAATAATTTCCTCAATTTGGAAAGGAGATACAGTTTTGGACTCTTGTCCGGCAGCTCATCGTCGGGGGATTTCCGTATTTCCATGTTGGTTCGGGAAAGGAGAAATAAATATTCAAACTATGGAATATCTGTTTCTTTTGTCTCTCTTTCTCATCGCCATCCTCTATTCATCTGTTGGACATGGAGGAGGAACAGGATATCTTGCCTTGTTGGCGCTCTATGGAATTGCCCCGGTCCTGATGAAGCCTACCGCATTAACCCTGAATGTTTTTGTTTCAGCCATTGCCTTTTTCGCCTATTACAAAGCCGGATGTTTCAAATGGAAACTGATTTTCCCGTTTTTGATCTCATCCATCCCCCTGGCCTACCTTGGCGCTTTGACTAAGGTAAATCCAGCTACCTATAAAATCGTACTCGGCATATTTTTGCTGATCGCGATCGGGCGAATGTTGCTGGTTCCAAATGCTGTCACCGAAAATTCCAAAAAAATGCCATTTATTCCTGCTTTGACCATTGGTGCTTTTCTCGGGTTTTTCTCAGGAATGATCGGTATCGGGGGTGGAATTATCCTTAGTCCGGTTATAATCCTGTTCCATTGGGCAAATGTAAAGGAATCTGCAGCAGCTTCTGCTCTCTTTATTTTTCTTAATTCCCTCTCGGGATTAACTGCACTGGTGAGCGGAGGATTCAAGTTTGACCCTCACCTGATAGGCTGGATCATCGTTGGAATCATCGGCGGAATTACAGGTTCTTACATTGGAAGTTTCAGGCTAAAACCCGATAAACTCAAATTCGTGCTGGCGTCTGTTTTATTGATGGCAAGTATCAAACTCTTCATTCTTTAAGCATGGGAAATTTACTGATGCCACAGCTGTTGATTATTGCCGGAACCGGGAGAAACACGGGAAAGACGACCATAGCCTGTGAAATTATACGGAGATTTAGCCCTGAAAAATCGATTATTGCTTTAAAAATAACCCCGCACTTCCATAAAAACATCCAAAGCGGAAAAGTCTTAGCCGACAATGAAAACTTTTATATTGCGGAGGAGACCAACTCTACAACCGGAAAAGACAGTTCACTGATGCTTAAAGCCGGCGCGACAATTTCATATTTCATAATGACCACTGATGAATTTCTGGAGGAAGCTTTCGGTGAAATTCTCAACTTCATTCCTTCGGATTCTATGTTGATTTGCGAATCCGGGGGATTACGGCACCATGTTATTCCGGGTCTTTTTCTTATGATGAAAAATAACGTTCCCGGTGAAATTAAACAGCGTGCAGAAAAGCTGATTCAGCTTGCCGATCGGGTGATCACCTTAAATGGCGAGAAAATTGATTTTGACACCAATACAATTGAAATAACTGATAATCAATGGTCCTTAAAACAAACATAAGATGATACCATTCCATGAAGCGTTGGCTATCTCTCAAAAATTTGCACTTCCTCGAGATACCGTGCAGGTCGATTTATTCCAGGCGCTGGGCAGAACATTGGCAGAGGATATTTTTTCCGATATTTCGATGCCCCCCTTCAATAAATCTGCAATGGACGGATATGCCTGCCGCAAATCTGATCTGAAAAACCGGCTGCAGATTATCGAAGAGATTCCCGCCGGATCGGTTCCATTAAAGAAAATCTGCGAAAATCAGTGCGCGCGTATTATGACTGGGGCAATGGTCCCCGATGGGGCCGATTTTGTAATTATGAAAGAGGATATTGAGGAGGTTAACCAGGATTCCGTTCAATGTACAAAGGAAACTTCAAAGGATAATATCTGTTATAAAGGGGAAGACGTTAAAAACGGCGACCTGGTATTAAAAAACGGCGATGTCATCCTGCCCGCGCACATCGCCATCCTTGCCTCGGTGGGTTGCAGCCATCCTAGGGTTTACCAAATTCCTACGGTGGCCGTCATTTCTACCGGCAACGAACTGGTTGAGCCAACTGTAATCCCGGGCATATCAAAAATCAGAAATAGCAATGGTTATCAACTAATTGCGCAGGTTCAGCAACTTGGAATCAAACCTGATTATCTTGGGATTGTGCGCGATGATGAGAACTCTTTGCTGGAGATCCTGTCCCGGGCGCTCGATAAATATGATGTCACAATTATCTCCGGGGGAGTTTCCGTGGGTGATTTCGACTTTGTTCCTAAGATTCTCAACGAACTCCATGTAAATATCAAAATCCATGGAATGGATGTAAGACCCGGCAAACATCAGCTGTTCGGTGAAGAAGCCAGCCATTTTATTTTTGGTATGCCTGGCAATCCTGTCTCTTCATTTGTGCAGTTCGAGGTATTGGTCAAACCATTCCTGAATGCCCTGATGGGAAAAACCGCAGAACACGCATCAATCAGTTTGCCGCTTGAGGAGGATTATATCCGAAAGAAAGGGGATCTGATGATTTTTGTACCTGTTTCGCTGACAACACAAAGTACCATACTGCCATTGGAATATCATGGCTCGGCTCACATCCATTCGTATGTTAACGCATGGGGAATCATGGAAATTCCAAAAGGCATTTCAATCCTAAAAAAAGGAGAAAACGTCCGTGTACGACCGCTATAACCGACACATCAACTACCTGAGAATTTCAGTTACCGACCGGTGCAATCTCCGGTGCAGGTATTGCATGCCCGAAGAGGGTGTTACCCTGATGGATCACAGGGATATTCTGTCATTTGAAGAGATTACTGAAGTTGTAAAGGTAGCCGTTTCGCTGGGAGTCGACAAATTTCGCATCACCGGAGGAGAACCCCTGGTTCGAAAGGATATCGTGACACTGGTCTCGATGATTGCGGCGATTGAAGGTGTCAAAGATCTCTCCATGACAACAAACGGAATTTTGCTTGAGCAACTCGCCCTTCCGCTTAAAGAAGCCGGTTTAAAACGTGTGAATATTAGTCTTGATACAACAAACGAGGAGAAATTTAAGGAGATCACCCGCGGCGGAGATATCAACAGAGTGCTGAAAGGGATCGAAGCTGCAAAAAGAGCCGGACTTGAACCCATAAAAATCAATTGTGTCGTTTATAAGTCATCCAACGAAGGCGATGCGAAACAGGTCAAAGAATTTTGCAGACTGAATAAGCTTCAGGTTCGGTTTATCCACCAGATGAATCTCGAGACCGGTGAATTTTCAGTTGTCGAAGGAGGCGAAGGGGGAAATTGCCACCTGTGCAACCGATTGAGGCTTACCGCCAATGGAATGGTTAAGCCCTGCCTTTTCGATGAAGATGAATTTTCGGTCCGCGAACTGGGAGCTGAAAAAGCGCTTCTGGCCGCCCTGAACATTAAACCATTGAATGGATGTTTGAATACCAAAGGAAGTTTTTATAACATTGGAGGATAATACAAAACATGGAAAAATTAACGCATACCGATTCAGAAGGGAATGCCCGCATGGTAGATGTTGGGGATAAAACGATCCAATTGAGGATCGCAAAAGCCTCAGGAACGATTTCCCTTTCTCGCGATACACTAAATCTGATCAGACAGAACCTTATGAAAAAGGGGGACGTCCTCACTGTTGCTGAAATTGCAGGGATCCAGGCAGCCAAACGAACCGCGGAACTTATTCCGCTCTGCCATAACATTGCATTAAGCAAAGTTTTGGTAAAGGCGGCCCTGCTGGAAGATGGTGTCTCAATTCAAAGCGAAGTGAGGTGCACCGGTATTACCGGTGTTGA
Source organism: uncultured Bacteroidia bacterium (assembly GCA_903904515.1). GTDB lineage: Bacteria > Bacteroidota > Bacteroidia > Bacteroidales > Prolixibacteraceae > JAAFHB01. The sequence continues at coordinate 29,866 of CAIVCR010000088.1, read as the reverse complement.
AATGGAGGCACTGACAGCAGTAAGTGTAGGACTACTCACTATCTACGACATGTGCAAAGCGGTCGATAAAACGATGGTTATCAGAGCAATAAAACTGGTCGAAAAAACCAAAACCAATATACCTGGTTAACATGGAAAAGATAAAAGTACTATCGGTAAATATCTCCGAATGGAAGGGGACCATAAAAATCCCGGTTGATAAAATTTCCCTGACTAATATTGGAATTTTAGGTGATGCCCATGCGGGGAAATGGCACAGGCAGGTAAGTCTGCTTGGCAAAGAAAGTATTGATAAAGCGGAACAGGAAATCGGACGAAAACTGACCTATGGCGAATTTGCCGAAAATATAACGACAGAAGGGTTCCCACTCTATCAGATGAAACCGTTCGACCGGTTGGTTTGCGGAAATCTACTCCTCGAAGTTACCCAGATCGGGAAAAAATGCCATGGGACAAACTGCGCCATCTACCAGGAGACCGGCAATTGCGTGATGCCCAAAGAGGGGATCTTCTGCAGGGTAATACAGGATGGTGAACTTAAAAAAGGCGACCTTCTCGAATATCATCCCCGAATAATCCGGACCCATATTATTACCCTCAGCGACAGAGCCAGCCAGGGGATTTACGAGGATAAGAGCGGTCCGCTTTTAAAGAAGTTAACCGAATCTTTCTTTGCTGAAGCGGGTCGTTCAGTTTCCATCGAAAATTCGGGAATCCCGGATGATGAGATACTTCTGGAAGAGCTTTTAAAATCATTGATTGAAAAAAATACGGACATCATCTTCACCACAGGTGGCACAGGAATTGGTCCGCGCGATATCACTCCCGACGTAGTTAAAGCCCTTCTCGACAAGGAGATCCCTGGAATCATGGAGATGATCCGGGTAAAATACGGAATGCAGTTTCCCAATGTCCTCATCAGCAGAAGCATAGCCGGAGTGGCCGGAAAGACGCTGATCTATGCTCTACCGGGCAATCCAAAGGCAGTGAAAGAGTATAGCGACGAAATCTTCAAAACTGTGGAACACTCCTTCAGGATGCTTTATAATATTGATGAACATTGAGGAGGGAAGGAGATTAGGCGATTAGGGTTTAGACTTTTAGGTATATTTCAGATTAAATTAACCATTTTATTTAATCATTTTTAGTCCGGACACTGGCTTTTAACAAATTGAAATTAAATTAAATAGGCATTTATAAATTGGCAATATCACCTAATTAATGTGATATTTTAAAAGTTTGTAAAACTCCGACAGGAGTTCTCCGTAAATACCCCCCAGTGCAAACTGGGGGGTAAACAAAACAGTACCGACTCAGAAACCCTGGCGGGGTTTCCATTGTTGAGTAAAATAAAAAATTATGACAACTCCTAAAATAACCGGAATAGTTCTTGCCGGCGGCCGCAGCAGTCGAATGGGCGAAGATAAATCGCTCATGAAACTGAACGGAAAATCATTGGTTGAATATTCAATCGATGCATTGAAACCATTGTGCAGCAAGGTTATCATCAGTTCCAACAATCCCAATTGCGAATTCACCGGATGTGAAGTGTGGCCTGACGAGTTAACTGATCAGGCACCTATTATTGGAATCTATTCGTGTCTCAAACGATCCGAAACAGAGCTTAATATTATTCTTTCCTGCGATATGCCACTGATAAGTACCTCAATGATCGGGTTTCTTGTCGCGAAATCTTCGGATTATGCAATTACTGTCCCAATGCATGAAAACGGACAAATTGAACCCCTTTGTGGCATCTATAAGAAATCATCTCTGGGTATTTTAAAGGAGTTTATCGATAACAAAAACTTCAGGTTAAATGAGTGCATCCGGTCGGCATCTCACCAGTTTATCGCCGTTGATGCACAAATCCCGTGCAATTCACCCAATTTATTCCTAAACATCAATACCCCAACCGATTTTGGGTATTTGTTGTCGGAAGAATAATCCGGTTATAAGAAACGTAAGTAGACAGATGGAGATTAAAAAATCACGCTAAGGCGCTAAGAAATAAAACTTTGCGACTTTGCGGCTTTGCGTGAGTAAACTAGTTATTTAGTGTGGCCTATATATCAAATTCGACAAATTACTGTTCTTGGTCCAGATACCCTGTTATCCAAATTCGCTGATCCTCTCCAACCGGGCAATATCCAGCAGGTGAATTTGTTTGCTGTGCATATCGATTAGTCCGTCATCCTTAAATTCCTTCATAATCCGGATCACACTTTCAGTTGACATTCCAGTCAGATCCCCCAGATCGGCCCTTGAAAGGGGGAGTTCAAACGAATCACTAAGAAAGATCCGGTGCGAGAAACAAAGGAGAATATCGGCAAGACGGCCATGCAACTGCTTCTGAGTGAGCGAGAAAAACCGACCATAAATTTGAGAGGTACTTTCGTTTAACAGACTGATAATATGGTAGGAGAATGCGGAATTGTGCTTTAAAAGTTGTTTAAATACCTGAATATCGATCATTCTGATCCTCGAATCGGTGTAGGTTGCAATGGAGTATGGCAACTTATCGTTTCCGTCAAAAATAGCGGATAAACCCAGCAGACTATTTTTCTTATAAAGGGTGATAATGAGATTCTTACTCTTCTCTTCCAAATAAACTTTCACCAGCCCCTCCTCCAGGAAGAAGATATGTGAGGCAAAAGCCCCTCGCTTACAGACTGTTTCACCTTTTTTAAAATCAATGCTTACCGAATTGGAATCGATCGTTATTTTCTCCTCTTCGGTCAGGATCTCGTACCAGCTTTGCTCAAAATCAAAGGCTGAGCAGCGACTTATTCCACCATTTATTTCATCAGACTGATTCATAACGGTTTTTATTATTTTATCAGACACAAAAATAGGTGTTTAATGTCATTTATTTTTATGAGATTTGAGAGGTTTTGCGTTAGTAAGCATTAATATTTTGTTTATAGTCCGGATATATTGAAGAAGAAGGTGAATAAGGTTGGTGTATGGGATTTTCTGGAGCTACTAAGGTTGAAAATTTAAAAATAAGGTTTTTGGCATTTTTAACCTTTTCTTTTTCCCTTAACCTTAGTAGCCATATGATTTCAGTATCAATCCCAAACCGTATTTGCGAATAAAGAAATCATTTTACCAACTTGGCAAAACACATTGTCTTTTTCGCTCCAAACGGATTTTAGAATAATCCTCCAGCGCCCGCTCCATAACTTTGGATTTTCCGTCATGACAGGTGAGACAACTCCCAACTTCCAGAATGTGCTGCTGCTCCTTAACGGTGAATGGCCTCAGCCAGCTTCGGGTCGAATTTAGGCCCTTTGCCTCCTTTAAAAATCCGGTCCACGCATCTTCAGGAAGTGAGTCATGTTCATTTATCGCAAATTTGGGTTCAAAGCTCCATTTACCAGCATTCCCGGAAATCCGGTAACTCAATTCGCCTTCTCCGAATCCAATGGCCAACGGGTTGTTATGGCATGATTTACAATTGCGTGCTTCACGAACAGTGGTGTGCCCAGAGGAGGGAGCATACAACCGATGAAATTTATTACCCTCACCCTTTCCGAAGGATTCCCTGTCGATTGTCATAACCATTCCAGGCATAGCCGTCACTACTTTGCTTTCAATCTTTTCACTGATCCCCAGCACTGGGGCGCGGGCAAAATTCTTCCCTGCAAATTCAACCCAGGTTCCGATGGTCTGTTTATTGGTCAGCAGATCAAAACCTTTTGTCTCTTTTTCAAAGACATTATGACACCCGACACACTGCGGCACCCATGAAGTATGGCATGTCTCGCAGCTCAGCCGGCTGTGCCCTTTACCCTTTGTACAAACAGGTAATGCTGGTTTAGAGAGGTGTTTTTTGCCCGTTAGCTTATCCGTAAACGAAATATTCCCCGTTGAATCGACCCTTGAATTCATCAACGGATATTTACCACTGGAGGTAATAACCACGCGCGTTTTCGGATCACACTTTCGCAAATAGGCGATCAATTGTGATTCCCGATCGGGAAGATTGGAAATAATCAGCGAATTTGGTTTCCCTGTAGGATGGCAGTCAATACATTGAACATGTACTGCATCCTCCTTATGAGTCGCGTGTTTACCATCACCCATGATTTCATAAGATCCATGGCAATCAATACAGGCCATTCCTTTCAGGTGATGAATATCTGCCTGAACATATTCCACCACCCTCTCATCGGGCAACACCTTTTGATGAACCGAATCGGTGACCGCTGTAGCTATGAGGGTTGTTTCATTCCACCCTTCATAATTGAGCGAAATACGACCCGACCGGCTATGACAGCTTTTGCACCGGTCATTTGAAACCTGAATATCGATGGTGGGATGCACCTCGAAACCTGGGGTCGGAAACTTTGATTGCATCCTGCTCATACTTTTTAATGCCTGATCGTTGTAATGAAGGTGGCAGCCATTACATCCTCCTCCCCGTTCGAGCCAGGCTGAATTTCCTGTCGTAAGCTTATCATTTCCCAGGTGGCAACCCGCACAAAGATTACGCAGATGGGTGTCGGCCGCTGAATGGCCCAGATTTTTAACCTGAAATGTGTCATTTAACGATGGTGATTCACCAAATACAAATTTATCAACACCTATAATCCCGCTCTGGGTCGTCATCAGCGAATTCAATATCCTTCCGGCAATATCGGGGTGACAATTTTGAGTCCCACAGGTCTGCCGGACATTTGAAAAATTCCCCGGAACCATTATCATATTCCGGTGTGCGACAAATTTATCGGTAGAAAACGGATCCCCTTTGTGGCAGGCAAAACAACCCATTATCGAAGGTTTGTGTGACTCTGACAAACCGGTCATTCCACCATGGCAAACCAGGCAACCCTCCTTTTTTTGACCCTCATTGGTTACTGTTGAACGGTCATTCCTAACCAAATTGACCGGATCAAAAATCAGGAGCCTCTCCTCCGATTGTTTGAAATCGTTCCACCCTTGCCGTTGCCAGTTCTCACCACGGAATAACAGGACAAAAAAGGTCATTGCTAAATATAAAATACTAAAAGTCAAAAGGCAAAATTTAAAAATATGCCTGATTTTAGGCGACATCCGCGGAAGAAGGTAAAACATCAAAAAAACAATTCCTATAAGTGAAATAACATAAAAAGGATGGCTTGTCAGATGTAAGATTTCCTGTATCCCGATAAAAAACCATGGCCCTTTGATCTGACTGCTCTCAACCTGGCCTAACGGTGCCCTGAAAAGTATACTCGTCAGGAGCAGCATTGCGAAAATCAGAACAAAGGTTCTTTGTTTGGGCCAGACTGTTTTGACATGCTCGTAAATTGCAATAAACAAAAAGATTGTTCCGGCAGCCACGTGCTGAATATAAACGATCTGCCAGTTCTCATCGGTCCCGGTTAGTGCAGAACTCAACATTTGACCTGCAAAAGGGATCGATTCGAGCAGCGAGGCGACAATACGACGAGCCTGGATCCCGCCTGCATCACCTTTGAGGATAAACCCCGAAATCATTTCATAACCAATAATGGCGATAACCATACACAAGATCAACCAAGTACTTTTTTTCTTGATTTTTGTTTCAGTCGATTTTCTGAGGTGATCGTAAATATGCAGAATTGTAAAAACAAAGAATAGCTGTGCACTCAAATAATGGAGATTCCTCACAAAAACACCCGAAGGATTAAATAGGAGTATCGCAGCAACAGACTGGTACGAACGGGTAAAATCATACGGAATGGCCAGTAAAACTCCGCTTATTACGCAGATCAGCAAACCGGTTAGCGCAATCCAACCGGCAGTATCAAATTGTATCAGCTTTTTAAATTTACGTAGAGCCATCTAACGGAAAGATATAACAGACAAATTAACCACTAATTTTCAACCCTCTAAAGCCTAAAATAAACAGTATAACTGATGATAACAGGAAATACAAAATTTGCCACTAAGGCTCTAAGAATCAAAGGTACACAAAGGTTCGTAATCAACACTTTTAATACTTAGTGAAACTTAGTGCTTTAGCCATTAAATATGGGTAGAAGTTAATTAGTCGCCAAATATCTCGTCCCGTACGGGACGAAACCTTCAATATTTATTCATTTTCTACCCATATTAAATCCCTAACGAGACTGAAAAAAGATTAAACCAGTTTTTAGACTATTCCGGAATTAAATTTCACGATCCATTGACCCGTTTTACCATTGAACCTGCATTCAAGTTCCCGCAGCGGTTTGATCGCCGGGCCCTTTAATGGTTTGCCGCTCATTCCTTCAAACTGAGAGCCATGACAACTGCATTGAAGGGTATCACCGCTCCCCCGCCCTATCCGGCAACCAGCATGGGTGCAGGTTGTTGAAAAAGCACGAATCGAATCCTTGGTCCGAAAAAGATAATACCTTCCATAATAACTGATTCCCAATGGAATATCATTGCCATGAGCAAATTCAATACCCTTTTCCTGTTCATTTTGAAACCTGGAGAGTCGGTACCATATCCATAAAGTAAGACCAACGATCACACGAGTTGTCCATCGAATAAATATTTTCCGGGATATCCGCTTTTGAGTTTCCATTTGGCACGACCTTGAGGCTTCCAAAGCTACTACAATTTATTTTTGATCATCATCAGCCTGATTTAACAAAATATGCTTTACATCAGCTTTTTTTATGATACATATCATAATCCATTGTGAGAATATCAATGAAACCATATAATCTTGATATTCAGTATTTTAATAGAATTTAAATAACTAATAATAAATATAAATAAGGTTTTACAAACTGCTGTATTTCAGTGTGTTAAACCCATATTTGATTTTCACTCGCAAAATCACAAAGTCATATATATCTAATAATCATTTAATTACAAATCCATGGGTCACGAATTGCTATTTGTATATCAAAAATCAATCAAATACTTTTGGCTTTAATCATAGAGCGCAAGCACAATAAGCGGTCTTAAATAACTATGAAAACCCTAAATATCAGAATGATGCGTACGAGGAGGGATTTTATTAAAATTTGTTCATTAGGATTAGGAGCGACTGTCTTAACCGGTGGTGCTGTTCAATGGGTTGCAGGAGCCTCTGCGCCAAAAACCGATTTGAAGAATTTCAGAGGAGTTAGAAGAGTGCCAACCTATTGTGAAGTTTGTTTCTGGAAATGCGCAGGATGGTCCTATGTTACAGAAAATGGCCAGATTCAAAAAATCATTGGGAATGCCGATGACCCTCAGTGCAACGGAAGGCTTTGTCCGCGTGGCACTGGTGGCGTTGGGATGTTTACAGATCCCGATCGCCTTAAAACACCATTAATACGAATTACTAAAAACGGCGAGCAAACATACAGAACAGCAACCTGGGATGAGGCGCTTGACTATATTGCCACAAAGATGAAGGCGATTGCCGAAAAGCACGGGCCTGAGAGTATGGCATTGTTCAACCACGGCAGTTCCGGAAAATATTTCACCCATTTGCTCAACGCCTTCGGATCAAACAATGTTGCTGCACCATCATTTGCCCAATGCCGCGGACCACGGGATACCGGTTTTGAACTCACCTTCGGCGAATCGGTAAGCAGTCCCGAGGTAACCGATATACGGGACACACGGTGCCTGGTTCTGATCGGATCACATATCGGCGAGAATATGCACAACGGACAGGTGCAGGAGATGTCGGAGGCCATTGACCGCGGCGCGGTCATAATAACAGTAGATCCACGCCTCTCGACTGCCGCCAGCAAATCGAAATATTGGCTACCAATCAAACCATCAACAGATCTGGCACTTCTGCTGGCATGGATTCATGTTCTCATATACGATGAGCTTTATAACAAAGAGTATGTTGACAAATATGCAGAAGGATTCAATGAGCTTAAGGAGCATGTAAAAAATTATACGCCTGAATGGGCTTACGGGATAACTACCCTAAAACCGGAACTCGTCCGCCAGACTGCCCGGGAGATGGCTAATGCTGCCCCTTCAGCAATCATCCATCCGGGGAGACATACCTCGTGGTATGGCGATGATGTGCAACGTTCACGCGCAATCGCTATCTTAAACGCATTACTGGGAACCTGGGGAAACAGGGGTGGTATCTTCTTTAAGGAGGGGATTAAGATTCCCGATTTTCCGCATCCTGCATACCCAAAACCAGCCTGGTCGTGGCAGGACACTCTAAAAGGCAGATATCCATTTGCAAAAGAGGCAGTTACAAATACAATCATAGAAGCTTCAATTCCTGCGGAAGGGAATGAGCATGTTATAAAAGGGTGGATTGTTTCTGGCACAAACCTGATCGTATCGATTCCGTTGAAGGAACAATTGATGAAGGCGATGCAATCGCTCGATTTACTCGTTGTTGTGGATACAATGCCGATGGAGATTACCGGCTATGCCGACGTAGTCTTACCTGAGTGTACCTATCTCGAGCGGCATGATGATTTACGGGCCACAGCCCATCGCGAGCCAACAATCGCACTTCGGATGCCGGCGGTTGAGCCAATGTACGAAACGAAACCCGCCTGGTGGATCTCCAAGCAGATCGGCGAACGACTGGGTCTTGGAGCCTACTATAACTATAAGGATTTCAAGGAGGTCCTTGACTGGCAACTCAAACAGGCAGGCACCTCGCTCAGTGAAATGGAAAAGATCGGCTTAAAGAAGTTCGAACGTAAAACACCAGTATATATTCTGCCCGGATCGGATTACAAATTCAAAACTGCAAGCGGGAAAATACAACTCTATTCACACGAACTCGAAGCAGCCGGCTTTGATCCCATGCCAAAACTGACTCTTCACCCTCAGCCTGAAGAGGGATTTTACCGGTTGATTTATGGACGGGCACCGATGCACACCTTCAGCCGGACAGCCAACAACCGCAACCTCGTGGCATTGATGCCCGAAAACTCGGTTTGGATCAATCCTCAGGTTGCTGAACTCTGGGGACTGAAAAAAGATCAGTATGTTTTTCTAAAAAACCAGGCTGGTGTAGTTTCAAACTTTTCGGTTAAAGTGAGAATCACAGAGCGAATCCGTTGGGACTCGGTTTACATCGTTCATGGATTCGGACACCACCATAAACCATTAACATACGCTTTCGGACGGGGGGTTAACGATACCGAGTTAATTTCAGATGTAAAGATCGACCCGATAATGGGTGGAACCGGTATGCGCGGCAACTTTGTCACATTTATTAAAGACGCAGCAAAAAAGGAGGCTAAATCATGAGGTACGGAATGGCTATTGATACCCGAAAATGTGTGGGCTGCAGCGACTGTGTGGTAGCCTGCCAGACCGAGAATAATGTACCGGTTGGATTTTGCCGCGACTGGGTAGTCGAAGTAGTTGACGGAACCTATCCAAACGTAAGTATTGAACTTCGGTCAGAACGCTGTAACCATTGTGCCAATTCCCCATGCGTAAGATGTTGTCCAACAGGGGCAAGTCATTTCGAAGAGGGTGGAATTGTACTTGTGGAACATAACAAGTGTATTGGCTGCGGAGCATGTATTGAGGCATGCCCATACGATGCGCGTTATTCACATCCGGATGGTTATGTTGACAAATGCACCTTTTGCATTCACCGTGTACGCGAAGGGAATGATCCGGCCTGCGTTAGCGTTTGTCCAACGAGCTGCATCTATTTTGGAGATCTCGACGATCAGAACTCCAAAATCGTAAATGTACTGAAAAACAGGAAATTCAAGTCACTGGCTCCCGAAGCCGGCACGAAACCTCAGATATTTTACCTGGTTTAACCTGCAAAAAATAAAAAAATGAGAGAAGAATTATTTGTAAGCGGGCGCAACATCCCCAATATTGATCCTTATCTGAATATCTGGCACTGGCAGATTCCGATCTACCTTTTTCTGGGTGGAGTTGCTGCAGGAATCCTTTTTTTTGCCGGTGTGTTTACAATTCTTGGCAAGGAGAATAAAATGACAGCTACAGTTAAAAAGGCTCCGTTGCTGGTTCCATTTCTGCTGGTTTTCGGGCTATTTATGCTTTTCCTCGATCTGAAACATAAACTATTTTTCTGGCAGCTTTATACCACAATCCGACTCGAGTCTCCGATGGGTTGGGGCGCGTGGGTTTTAATGATCATTACACCGATTTCCATTTTGTGGTCGGCCAGCTATGTGAGGGAGGTCTTCCCAAATTGGGATTGGAAATTCGATTTTCTGAAAACCGCTGAATCCTGGCTGATAAAATACAGGCTATGGATTGCCTGGCCTATGGCTATATATGCTGTTATCCTCGGGATTTATACAGGGATTTTACTTTCGGCATTCAATGCACGACCGTTGTGGAACACTTCTATACTGGGGCCCCTTTTTCTGGTCTCCGGAATGTCGACCGCGGCAGCAATAATCATCATGCTCAGCAAAGATCATAAAGAGCGGAAAATCATGGGTAGAATCGACATTCTGCTTATCGTCATTGAACTCTTCTTTATCGTCCACCTCCTTATGGGATTTCTTGCCGGATCAGAAGCTCAGATCAATGCCGCTAACCTCTTCCTGGGGGGAAAATTCACTGCCCCATTTTTCACCTTCGTGGTCCTTCTTGGGCTGATCTTCCCCGCTGTTCTCGAAATTTTCGAATTGAAAGGATTCAAAGTGCCAATTTATGTACCGGCTATTCTGGTACTGTTAGGTGGTCTGATTTTCAGATTTCTTATGGTTGAAGCAGGACAAATTACGAGGTTTCTCTATTAATTTTGATAGGAATAATGAAGGATTTAGTATTCAGATTTCAACTGCTGACCCCTCTAAATCTCCCCAAAGGGGAGACTTCAGATACACACCCCCAGAAGATTTTCCTTTCCCCCTCCCTCGCAGGGGGAAGGGGAGGTCAAAACGATGAATCACTCACTACTTAACATTACCCTGTTATTTTAGCATGTTAATTAAATTATAATATGAAAAAAATAAAAAACGACGGATCGTATTACCTTAATCCATATTTGGGTGGAGTGATACTGGGAACCTTTCTTTTCCTGGCATTTTATATTTCCGGGCGCGGACTTGGTGCCAGCGGGGCTGTAAAAAACAGCGTTGCAGCAACTGTGAATGTAATTGCTCCGGGGCATGTAGCTAACTCAGCTTACTATAGTCAGTTTGCCGGTGGGGACAAACAGCCAATGAGCAACTGGCTTGTATTTGAAGTGCTGGGAGTTCTTGCCGGAGCCTTTTTCTCGGGAATTATTTTCAACCGTTTGAAATTCAAAGTTGAACACTCACCTAAAATCACCTCCCGTCGAAGACTGGTCTTTGCCCTGGCAGGCGGATTGATTTTTGGATTTGGTTCTCAGCTGGCCCGGGGTTGTACAAGTGGTGCCGCACTGAGCGGCATGGCAGTACTGTCGTTTGGTGGTTATATCACCATGATCGCCATCTTCGGTACCGCTTTTGTCGCAGCCTGGATATTTCGTAAAAACTGGATTTAACCATTTTAAGTTAAAATATTATGATCGGATCTATCATCTCATCAGGAATGGTTTCCCCCGCATGGGACAATCTGTTTGCCGTCATCCTTGGCATGGGTTTTGGCTTTGCCCTCGAAGCATCAGGCTTTTCTTCATCACGTAAGATAATCGGCACATTCTTTGGATATGACTTCGTTGTGGTGAAGGTATTCTTTACCGCAGCCATAGTTGCATCCTTAGGTTTGCTCTATTTTAGTTACCTCGGACTCGTCGATTTTTCAACCCTGTACATACAGCCAACCTTTTTGACTTCCGCAATTGTGGGTGGAATTATTATGGGAATTGGTTTTGCAATGGGTGGATTTTGCCCCGGAACAAGTTTGTGTGCTACCGCAGTTGGTCGCATTGACGGCCTTGTTTTCTTCGGAGGAATGTTTATCGGCGTGTTTCTGTTTTCCGAATCGTTCCCGATTTTCGAAAATATGTACTATAGTGGTTCACAGGGGGCCAAAATGATTAATACAGTCTTTGGCATTTCACCCGAACTGTTTACATTCTTCCTTGTTTTAGCCGCTATTGGCATGTTCGTGGGTGCCGGGCGGATTCAGAAGAACATAAAGAAGATTGAATATTAAACAACTCAAATTATGGAACGAAAATATACGATACTTGCTATTCTCCTGATTGTATTGGCCTTAGGACTGGTTATCCTTCCAAAGAAAAACGAGTTAAAGGAGACTGACCCCAAGGTACTTCTCTCAGAGGCAGTGCAAAAATCGCGTTATCTAACTGTTGATCAGGTTACTCACCGGATTATTGAAAACGATCCTACCTTAATGCTGATCGACCTGCGAAAGGCAGATCAGTATAAAACCTTCGCCTTACCAGGATCACTCAATATTCCTCCCGATTCGCTCCTTTCTAAAACGAATATGGAACTTTTCAGTCAGCCAGGAAAGGATAAAGTGCTATATGGCAATGCCGATCTCACGGCTGAAAAAGCCTGGCTCCTTTGTTCGCGATATGCCTTAAAAAGAATCTATATCATGAAAGGGGGAATGAATGAATGGTTCACAACCATTGTCAGCGAAAAACCCGTTTCCGGAACCCCTTCCACAGCCGACCTTGATTTGGTCAGTTTCAGAAAGGCTGCCCGAATGTTTTTAATTGGAACGGGTGAAACTGCGAGCACTTCAGCTGCTGTAACCGTTAAGGAAAAGGTTCAGGTTATCAGAAAGGCCCCTAAAGCAGCTGCCGGTGGTGGCTGTTAAGAAATATAATCATAGCGAAAAATCAAAGATTCTGAACGAAGTGTAGCGAAGAATCTTTTAATACTGATTTCCATTTCCTGCGATAATAGTGATTTATTATGATAATTATGCAGTTGTTTTACAGTTAAACCACAAACACCAATAAAATGAACCGTTTCATCAAAACCAATTCACTCTGGCTCAGCCTGCTCGGATTAGCAGTGGTAATTGTCGTATTGGCCTTTGTTTTCAGACCTAAATCGCCGCATTATCTGCTTAATGCCAATGAAACAATAAAGGTGATGAATGACCGGTCAATTGAAGTTGAAATAAAAAATATTGCCGGTAAACAATTGATCGATATCCGCTCAGCGGAATTGTATTCCAAAGGACACCCCCTAAGTGCTATAAATATACCCATACGCCAACTATTGGACAAACCATCGCTCGAACTGTTCGACAACCTGTTGAACAGCGGGAAGGAGGCGGTATTGTATGGAAATGACCAATTGCAGGCTACCGCTCCGCTGTTTTTGTTGCGACAATTGGGGTACAAAAATGTGAAACTATTGAAAGGAGGAATAAATCCAATCAATGAATTTAGCCTCCCTGATCTTGCCACAACGGAGATCTCCCTTGCAGACACTGCGGCAATTCATGGGAAATCAGAACTAATAAATTTACCGGTTTCTGCACCGACTTTGAAGAAAGGCGAAGCGGTGATACCAGTTCGCAAAGGGGCTTCTGCAGGAGGTGGATGTTGATCATACCCCAGGATGTATAAAATTCACTATTCAAAAGATATAAACAACATATATATTTAGCTCTGTATATCCAGGGAAAATAATAATTGCATCTCGCAACACGTTTTATTTCATTACTTAATTTACCTTATATTATGAAAACAATTTTTAGAATTGCTCTTTTGATTCTTGTACTGACTGGCATGGGTCTAACTGAAAAGGCATATGCAACTGACGGCTATTTTGGGGTAGGCTATGGCGCTCAAAATAAGGGATTAGCGGGGGCCGGTACAGCATGGTACAAAAACGGATTGATCAACGGGAACCCTGCAGGAAATGTATTTCTGGGCAAAAAATACCTGGTGGGGTTTGAAATTTTTAATCCCAACAGGGAATATACCATATCGGGTAACCCATCCGGGATGCAGGGCACCATGGGATTGACCCCCGGAACGGTTGAAAGCGGTTCAAAAGCCTTTTTGGAACCAACACTTGGAGCCAACTGGATGCTCAATGAAAAGAGCAGTTTCTCCGCAACACTTTTTGGAAATGGAGGGATGAATACCGATTACAAAACCAAAACCTTTTATGATCCAAGTTCAGAAAGTACCGGAATTAACCTGGCACAGATGTTTCTTGGACTCACCTATTCGCGGAAGATTGCTGAAAAACAAAGTCTTGGTGTGACGGCTTTAGTAGTATATCAATATTTCAGTGCAAAAGGGGTAGCTTCATTTAGCCAAATGTCTCAGGATCCAACCAAAGTTAGCGGAAATGGTACTGATAACGCAACAGGTCTTGGATTCAAACTCGGCTACATGGGACAGCTGGCAAAAGGATTAACCTTAGGTGTAAATTATCAGCCTAAGATCACAATGGCCAAATTCAGTAAATATGCCGGTCTTTTTGCAGAAAAGGGGAACTTTGATATTCCGTCAAACTTCTCAGCTGGTTTAGCCTGGGAACTCAATAAAAAATGGGCTATCCTGGCAGACTACAAGCGAATCAATTATACCGATGTGGCATCTGTTTCCAATGAATTTGATCCCCAGGCTTTAGCAACTGCTCCACTAGGTTCTGACAAGGGTGCCGGTTTTGGATGGAAGGATATCAACGTCTATAAAGCAGGTATCGAATTTGCCGGAAGTAATGGCTGGACATTAAGGGGTGGATATTCTCACAGCGATCAACCGGTTCAAACTACACAGACGCTGTTTAATATCCTTGCTCCTGCAGTCACAACAGATCACCTTACTGTCGGATTTTCAAAACAACTTGGTGCATCCAAAAGTGCCGTTCATTTTGCGCTGGTTTATGCGCTTCCGGGCAGTGTTACGGGTTATAACCCGATGGATTTCGATGCCACTCAGGCCGCGGCAGGAAATATGGTGCCCAATCAAACAATTAATTTAAAAATGAATCAGCTGGAATTTGAAGTTGCATTTACATTTTAGCACAAAGGAGATTATTTCAAAAAGAGGTCTTCCGCAATGGAAGACCTCTTTTTTTATTTTTATAAATACTGATCAAACCTTTATAATTCAGATTTTTCAATCTTTTTTAATGAAACTGACAGGCTATATTCAAAAAGTTCAACATTCTGAGTTTCTGAACAAGCAAGGATTAGATCCTCAGTTATCTCACGCGCAATAATAATACCTCTGACTTTTTGATTTACCTCTGTTTGATATTTCCTAATCCAAGCCATATACCGGAGAATTTGTCCTACCACTCTATCATAACCCCGGGATACCTTTAACTCAATCACAACATAATTTTTATTTGAATCCAAAGCTAAAATATCAATGGCTCTGTTGCCGACAGGAAATTCTATTCCACTGATTCCCTCCTCCTGATAGAGAGTTAATCCGTATTCAATCAAATTAAGATTTTTGGCTAAAAATTCTGTAAGTCTTTCTCAAAAGCAAATTCATTATCACCAATCACATTTTCATCAGTTGGGCTTAATATTAATTCTGGATCCTCGTCTTGAATTGACACTTTTGACCTGACATATATTGGATTTGGATCAGATATGGAATCATAAAGACGAAATCTTTTACCATCAATTTGATAGAACAAATCATCTTTCCCATTTGGATCAATAGTATGATGGATTCGGCTAGGTGAATTAGTCGAAAATAAGGTAGTATGAGCAGAAATGGTCCCTTGCTTTACAAGGGGATATTTTTGATTAAACCACGAATAAATTCTTTGTTTATCGAGAATATCACCCTTTTTTAATCCGAGTTCCTGAATCAAATCACGGAATAATAATCTGACAGGTTTTTCATATAAAAGCCTAATTTTAAATATTTATGTTAATAAGAGAAATATCTAGTCCGAAGCTGAATAAATTGTAATGCAAATTTACTTAATTTGACCGGAATTAAATAACTCTGTATAAAGGGCTTAATGTGAATGAGAAAGAATTCTATATTTACTTAGGTATCCATTATCAGGACCGGCTCAGAATTCGTTTTAAAAAAGAGAAGGGGCACATCTTAGATATGATTCTGCAATATGAAGCATCAATAAATGATAGATGGATTCCAATTGTACGATACGATTGCGCACATGGATTTTTTCACAGAGATTTGTTACATCCCAATGGAACTGAAGAAAAAAGGGTTATCGAAATACCAAACCTGAAATTTGGTTTTATATTTGCAAAGAACGACCTGGAGGACAGATGGGAATGGTATAAAGAACAATATTTAAAGAAACTTAAAGATGAAAAATAAAAAACAAATTAACCACGATCTGGCCATTGCATTCGAATTCGTTGAACAAATATTTGATAATCCTGATTCGCTGGATAAAATACCAGATGGGGCAGAGATCTCTTTTCTTGATGAAGAAAATGTAAAATCTGATAAAAGAACCTGCAGGGAGACCTCAACGAAATACGTTAAAGTAAAAAGACACTTCGAATTATTATAAGATCTATTCCCCAATTATCTCCTGTCAAGCTTCTCAATCCTTTTTACCACCAGTTTTGAACTGATCATCGTGATCGGTAATCCCGTCCCCGGAACGGTGGAGGCCCCCACATAAAAGACATTCTAGTAAACTTCGTCAAAATTTGTCAGGTGGAAGGCGCCAATCTGTAACATCTTATTTTAATTTCTTTAAAAGTTGAGGATATAACTCATCTCTCACCCATTTAAACTGCGGCTCAGTTTTAAGGATCTCCTCGTAAATTAATTTTGCCTGTTCATAATTATTCATCTCTTCGTATGTCTTTGAAATAGATATCATTAAACCAAGATAGTTCCAGTCTTCCCGCACCTCCGCCTGATTATTTTTCTCCATCAATGCTTTCGCTTTTAAATAGTTCTTCAAAGCTTCCTGTTTGGATCCGCCCACCAGTGCCGGGGCGTGAAACTGGACATTTGCCAGCTGAATATAACCGAAAAAATCCTGCGGATCGAGAGCAACGGCCTCTTTGGCGCATGCAGAACTTTTAGGTCCTATAAACGGGGCAGTAAACGGATTTAAACCGATACGGAATCCATATAAGGCAGATTTATATCCGGCAATTTTGGAGGATGCAAATTTTCTCGTCTCAAGCGACTTTAAATTCCCCTCCACCAGCTTTAAATATTCCTGCGCCTCGTCTTTATTATTTTTGCCAATACACCAGCCAATATATCCGTACTGGTAATTGATCAGTTCAAGAACAAGGGTGTCACCCTTTTGAGGTGTATCTTGCAGTTGATCAATTATTCCTTTCCAAACCAACATCTTATTATTGATGTAAGCATTATAGATTTCTCCTTTGTTACTCCCCTTCAGGTTGGAGCCAAACAATACTAAGAAAAGTACAATAATTAAGCTATATTTCTTCCCTTCCATTGATATTGATATAAGTATTTACCAGTAAATGCGCGGAAAATCAGTAGTCCGATAATCAGTTGTTGCGGAATAATATATAGAAAATTAGTCAGGGTAGGCTGATTACTGACTTTTGTAACAAATACCCTGATAATTAACAGAATAAAAAGGTAGGCAATTGAAATGTTGATTGGAAGGGCTATAAGAACGGGTATAAAGCCAAAGCTGGTAATGAGCCAGAAGGCGATTGCAAGTAGGAATGAATTTCCGAAAAAAGCGGTAATATTCTTTGAAAATCCATTTACGGACTCTTTCAAGCCGTTATACATCCGACATTGAATGGATTCATCTCCGGTCAGACAGGCAACAGGGATTCCGGTCTCCTTGAAGTGACGGGCGATTGCAATGTCTTCCACTTTGTTATTCTTCGCATGTTTGTGAGGCCACAACGCTTTATATATCTTAGCGCTAAACAGCATAAATTGTCCGTTTGCCGCAGCCAAAGAGGGGAAATGAGACCATAAGACCATCGGTAATGGGAGCAATGTAAGTAAGATGAAATTCATGATGGGTACAGTACTCTTTTCTCCAATTGTGAAAAGCAATTGCCGCGGAAATATTGAAAGAAGTCCCAATTTATGTTTGTCTGCATAAGCCACACCTGACCCGATAATATCTTTGCCAACGCGAACATCTGCATCTAAGAACAACAGGTAATCACCTTTTGCAAGAATTGATAAAGAATGACAGGCATAGTTTTTTCCAAGCCACCCGGAAGGTAACCTGTCAGAGGTAACCAGCTTAATCCTTGGATCGATTTCCGCCAATTGTGCCACAATTTGTGGAGTCTGGTCTTCCGATTGATCATCAAAAACAATAATTTCAATGTTCTGATAAGGTTGATTGATGAGGTCATTCAGGATATTTGCGATATTGTTCGCCTCATTTCGTGCAGGGATTAGGACTGAAACCAGATAATTACGCTGAGGCTTCAAACCAGCAATTTTCTGTTTATAAATCAGGTTTATCCCAGCAACGGCAAATTGCAGAATCGTGAAGAGAAGGACAACTATCGCCAGCGCAAACATCAGTCGTTGAATTTAAGAGAATTTGAAGTTATACATTGGTTGAAAAAACGGTTATAAGCTTCCTGAATCGAGCCTAAATCAAATTTATCTTCTTTATATTCATATATATACATAAATATTCCGGGCTTTCGGCTTGAGAAATAGTCGATAAGATTAGCCATGAAGATAATCTGAACCGGACTACCGATCTTTTCAATAATCCGATTAACGCCGGGTTCAAAAAGAATGGGTTGTTTATAGCATGACTCTATTTTTCCCTGGGGAAATAGAAGCACCATATTTCGATGATCCCGAAGCAATTCAGCGGTATAATTCATTGATTCAATCATACTTCTGGAATTCTTCCGAATTGAAAAGCCCCCGGTTTTATTGAAGAAGGAGAATTTCATGAGCTGTTCCTCCAACATCATAAAATGAAATTTTCGTTTTAAAACAGTTACATTTAAGTACATGGCAAAAAAGCCGTCCCACCAGCTGAAATGGTTTGCCAATAGAAGGAGAGGCAGTTTGCGATCGGAGAAATCACCCGATACCTCAACCCTTCCGAAATGCCTTCGTATAATCCAACCCGCATAAAACCTGAAAAACGGATAGATAAAAAAATGGTGTCTGGCTTTTAAAACCATAAAATTCAGTTTAATAAAATCAGAATTGTGATAAAGAAAATGAACTGACAGATAAAGATAGTTGAAGCCACGGGGTTCACAGTAGAAATCTTCATCCGTTTTTGGATTCCCTGAAAAATAAGGGCCAGTGCAAACCATGCGAGGTAATTTTGGATTGGAATAGTATTTTCATGCCATTCCCACATATCCAGCAGAGGAGCAACATGCTCCAAAATAAGATCAAAAAGAACCATTAAAAAGGAGGCCAGAAACACCTGAATAACAGCCGGCCACCTTGTTAATTCCAAAATTGAGGCGCTGCTGTAGATTAGCAACACCCAATTTATGCCAATCATCAGGGGAGTTCCAAATATTTTAATCCCTAAGCCTTCGCCATAACTATAATTACCAAATATCAGGTGAGTGTTGACACCTAAAACTTCAACAAAGAAACTGGACAGAAAAATTAGCAAAAAAACTAAAAAATCAGATCTGTTTTGGGATGAATTATGAAACATAACCACCAAAACAAAGCTCAGCAGAAGCACAACGGGGATTAGAGCCACAAAAAACGCATGAGTAATCGGGATTACAATACCTAAAACTCCAACAGCATAAAAAAGGATAACGACAAAAATCGTTGTAACCTTATACCTAAACGTAAAATTTGAAATTATTTCCATATTTCAGATCGAATTGCCATTAACAGATTTTTTTTCAAAGAAGATTGCTAATTTATTGATTAGTAATAAATTAAATAGGATCAGGCTAAAGCCATAACTGATATCCTCCACTGGGACCGTAAATATCCGGATCCCAAGATTTTCTGCATTATTATACCAGACAACCGGTTCTGAAATGAAACTCCCGGTAAGTACCGAATTTACCAGGAAGAATGGAATCAGAATGACAAGAAAAGTAAGATAAAATTGGCTTAGAATTTTTACTGAAGAGATAAGAGCAAGAATAATTGCAAATATAGTTACCGAAAAGTAAATCGAGGTATAGGCCTTATTTAAATTAAATAGTACCAAGGCTCCAAGGCAAACGACCAGAAGAATAGAAACAACGGTCGTAAGGCGAATACTCAGTTTAGTATTGGGATATAAATATACCAGTGTATCGTGCAAAAACAGGCTTGCATACGGGATTATTAAAAAGAACAGCCACTCTTCCAACGGCAAGCCCAAAAGGATAATTCCGGAATGATACTTTGGGTTAAATCCCCAGATTCCATGCTGAGTGAACAGAATATCCGCACCAACATAAAAAATACCAACAAAAAGAAGGGAAAAGATGACCGCTTTTAACTTTAGATAAAATTGAAGCTTGCGGTCGTAACTGTAAAGCAAAGGGATGAGGATTGCACAAATTTCAAGGGCCAGGTAAACGAACATAAAGATCTGATTAAATCATTCCAAGTTTATCAATAATTAATGCCTTTGCCAGAAGCACCATTTTTCGGGTCCCGGATACGCTGATCCGGGTAGTCATTAATTTACTGGCTGGAGTATACTTGATTTTCCGGACCAGCCTCTGGTAATAGTAAAAAGCAATAAGTACGGCTAGTTTCGCATTCTCGGGTAAGGCTGAAATCCCCGTTCTGGCCGATGAAAAGTCTCTTTCTATATCTGTAATTATTTCATTCTTTATCTTATCGTTAAATTCCCCTCCGCCCATTTCAGGGAAATACTGTCTTTCAAGAGATTCAGTGTCATTCCTTAGATCGCGTAGAAAATTGACCTTCTGGAAAGCTGATCCCAGTTTCATTGCCGGTTTCTTTAACGAATCGTACATGGAACTATTCCCGTTTGTAAACACAGCAAGACACATGAGCCCAACAACATCTGCTGAGCCATATATATAGGTGTCAATCTCTGATTTGCTGCTATAGGTTGATTTAACCAGATCTGACCGCATACTGGACAGGAATGACTGAATAAGTTCATCCGGAATCCGGTATTTCTGAACAGTAAGCTGAAAGGAGTGCAATACCAGGTTGAGGCTGATTCCGTTCTTTAGGGCATCATAATAGTCTGCTTCGAATTTATCAAGGAGTGTTTTTTTATCATGCTCCAGAAAGGTGTCAACAATTTCATCGGCTGAACGCACAAAACTATAGATACTATAAATTGCCTTTTGCATCTCATTATCTAAAAAGCTTACTGCAATTGAGAAGGAGGTACTGTAAGATTGGGTTATCACCTTACTTACTTTAAATGAAACCTCATCATAGAGATTTTTAGATTCCATCGGACACTAATTAATAAAAAACAGCCATTAATATTAATAGAAACAAAGTTAGCGGTTAAAAGTTTATCAATAAATTGTTTTTAAGCAAAATAGAAAAGCCTTGTAGCTTCTGAAATTGGGATTAGAAGATACAAGGCTTAACTGCTGAAAGTGCCTTCGGAGTTTCAAACCGGCTTTACAAATCTTTCAGAGGATTAGGGGAGATTTACCCGCATGATTCTCTTTTTAAGTTGCTGCTCAATTACAATTGGTACCTTCTCTTCGATAACATTCGATGAATCGAGCCCCAGAGCCTTCACATCATTGATACTTATCTTCCGGATAAAGTTATGAAGCCCCATA
Source organism: uncultured Bacteroidia bacterium (assembly GCA_903904515.1). GTDB lineage: Bacteria > Bacteroidota > Bacteroidia > Bacteroidales > Prolixibacteraceae > JAAFHB01. The sequence goes on along the minus strand of CAIVCR010000088.1, from coordinate 8,353 downwards.
ATAAAGCTTTGCTGCAGCGGCAGTTTGTAATCACTGATCAGTATCCTGTCCAGGTTCACATAGAGGCAATCTGCGGGAATATTGTGAGCTTTAAGCGAATCGTACTGACTGACCATACTTATCTCACCACTCCTAACCAAATCTTCAATTACTTCTTTAAAATAGAGGTTAATTTTACGTTCAATCTTAAAGCCAAGCCTGAAGTCTACCTTAATCAGTACACCAGGTATCATATGATGAACCACATATTCAAAAGTATTTGGAGTTTCCAGGTTATCGATATGAAGAAACCAATAGGTACTGGCTCTTTTGGGGTGTTTATTGAAAATTGAATACATGATTTTCGCCTCGATCTGATCCCGCCGGTTTGCTTTGGTAATGTAAATAAGGTTTGTTGCAATTTTTGGCACTGAGGTATCAGCACTGAGCTCCCTGAAAATACCCGGGTCCTTATTAACATTTACAAAACTGATGTACTTATTCTTAATTTTCCGACCAAAATACCATCCATACATTACGATAAAGAAAACAAAGGCTAAAGCAATGGTCAACCAACCACCATTTGCAAATTTATGCAGGTTGGCATATAAAAATGTCCCCTCAATTGACAGAAATACAGTAAGTAAAAGAATGATATATACCCATGGAACCTTTCTGTTCCTTAAATGGTACGACAGCAGGGATGTTGTCATAATCATGGTAATGGTTATTGAAAGTCCGTAAGCGGCCTGCATGTTGGATGATTCCCTGAAATATAATACCACAAATGTACATGCCACCCAAAGGAACCAGTTTACAAAAGGAATATAAACCTGCCCCTTGATATCCGTTGGATAGTTTATTCTGATCTTTGGCCAGATATTCAAGGAGACTGCCTCACTGATCAAGGTGTAGGATCCGCTTATTAAAGCCTGACTTGCAATGACTGAAGCGGCAGTTGCAATGATAACTCCGGGCAGCAGAAACCATTGTGGCATTATGGCAAAAAATGGATTTGCGCTGTTCATATGATCCATATGGTTGAGCAAATAGGCCCCTTGTCCGAAATAATTGATCAGTAATGATAATTTCACAAACATCCAGGAAATGCGAATATTCTGTATGCCGCAATGTCCAAGGTCGGAATATAAGGCTTCAGCACCGGTGGTTGCCAGGAAAACAGCTCCAAGAAGGATAATGGCATTCGGGTAGTTCGTAATGAAGTTTATGGCATAATAAGGGTTCAACGCTGCCAAAACGCCCGGATCCTTTACCAGGTAGTTAAGCCCTAATACCGCTAGCATCGAGAACCAAATGAACATCACAGGTCCAAATGCTTTACCCATAAAACCCGTCCCAAATTGCTGAAAAAAGAAAAGAACAGATAAAATGGTAAGAACAACCGGCACAACCATAATATGCGGATACAGCAATTCAAGACCCTCAACGGCAGATGTAACAGTAATTGAAGGTGTTATAACACCATCGGCCAGTAAGGCACTACCTCCGATCATTGTCAGGATGGCAATCCAGTTATTTTTTCGTCTGATCAGGGCAAAAAGGGCAAATATCCCCCCCTCACCGTGGTTATCAGCCCGAAGGGTAATGATTACGTATTTAACTGTCGTTTGAATTGTCAGGGTCCAGAAGATACAGGATAAAGCACCAAAAATCAACTCCTTGTTGTAAATAGTTGAAGCATCAATGATTGCACTCATTGTGTAAAGCGGGCTTGTTCCAAGATCCCCAAAAACAATACCTAAAGTGATCACTAACCCGGCAAATGAGACTTTCGCAATCCCGCTATGTTGTTTATCCATAAAGATTAACCTAATTTTATTATGATTTTTTTAGAGAAAACAGGGGCAAATGTAGTCAGCAATTTGAAAAATTATCCTTGTGGGAAATGAATAAAGTCACTAAAATCAGAATATAAGGCTCTCATATAGACCTATATAATTATCAATGTGACAATTAAGATTTGTTAATCCAATATTAAATAATTAATAAATGTTAAATTTAAGAGCCGGCTTTTAAAAAAGCCGGCTCTTAAATTAGTTTTTTCACTATTCTCTTCCTGACCCAGCAATACAAATTGACCGATTATTGGATTATTTCACATCCACCCATATAAGGGATAAGCACTTTGGGAATACGAATTCCTTCAGGGGTCTGATAATTTTCAAGAATTGCGGCCACGATACGCGGCAAAGCAAGTGCGCTACCGTTCAGTGTATGGGCAATAGTAGGCTTGGCGCGCCCCTCCTCGCGAAAACGAAGCTTGAGACGGGTAGCCTGAAATGATTCAAAGTTGGAGACAGATGAGACCTCCAGCCAACGTTCCTGGGCGGCAGACCACACTTCAAAGTCATAGGTAAGGGCAGATGTGAAACTCATATCGCCGCCACAGAGCCTTAATATCCGGTAAGGTAAACCGAGTTTTTCAACAAGAGTCTGAACATAAGCCACCATATCTGTCAATGAGTCATACGATTTATCAGGATGGGCAACCTGCACAATCTCGACTTTGTCGAACTGGTGCAGCCGGTTTAATCCGCGCACATCTTTGCCGTAAGAGCCAGCCTCCCTGCGGAAACAAGCCGAATATGCAGTAGTCTTAATCGGAAGATCTTTTTCTTCCACAATAACGTCACGGAATATATTGGTAACAGGGACCTCTGCTGTTGGTATAAGGTACAGGTTGTCTGTGGCATCATGATACATTTGTCCCTCTTTATCGGGAAGCTGTCCGGTTCCAAATCCCGAGGCTTCATTGACCAGGTAAGGCGGTTGAACCTCCAGATACCCTTGCTCGCGGGCCTGATCGAGAAAGAAGTTAATCAATGCACGTTGAATCCTGGCTCCAAAACCTTTATATACAGGGAATCCGGCGCCTGTGATCTTCACACCGAGCTCAAAGTCAATCAAATCATATTGCGTTGCTAACTCCCAGTGTGGTTTAGCCCCTTCCGGTAAAACAGGCATCTCTCCACCCGTGGCAACAATTTCATTATCCTCTGCCCCTTTTCCCGCGGGAACCAGTGAGGAAGGAAGGTTAGGGAGCAAAACCTGAAGTTGTGCAAGCTCTTCGTCAATAACGCCGAACTCTCCTTCAAAACTCTTAATTTGTTCCTTCAGTTGCACTGTCTGCTCCTTCGCCTGGTTTGCTTCAGTATTCTTCCCCTCTTTAATCAGTATTCCAATCTCTTTTGAAATCCTGTTCATTTCAGCCTTCTGAGTTTCTGCTTCATTTTGAACCTCGTTGCGCCTTTTGTAGAGATCGATGACCTTTCCAACAATTGCCCGTGCGTCAAACCGCTTAACAGCGAGCTTTTCAATAACCAATTCAGGATTATCCTGAATGAATTTTAAGTTTAACATGTCTTATTGTTTCTGTTGTTTCTATAGTCTATGTAGTTTCTACTTATTTCCAGATATTTCTATTTATTTCAACCTATTTCTGCTTGTTTTTTATACCGTTATCAAAAGTACAAATAAAAAATCTCCTGCTTCATTACAATGTAACAAAACAGGAGATTAATAATATTTCCTATGAACGGGTTACTCTACCGTTTTGAAAGGGAGAACAGAAACGTATGATTTATCATTTCTCTTCTTCTGGAATTCAACAGTTCCATCGATCAATGCAAAAAGGGTATGGTCGCGGCCAATACCAACATTTGCACCTGGGTGATGAGCAGTTCCGCGCTGACGAATAAGGATATTACCCGCTGTTGCAGCCTGTCCACCATAAATTTTAACGCCTAGACGTTTACTTTGAGATTCGCGGCCGTTCTTCGAACTACCGGCTCCTTTTTTATGTGCCATCGATAATCTTTTTTAAAATTTACGCTAAAACTTCTGTAATTTGAATCTGTGTCAGGTATTGACGGTGACCGTTTTTCTTCTTGTAACCCTTACGGCGTTTTTTCTTGAAGACGATAACTTTATCACCCTTAAGATGTTTAAGTACCGTAGCGGTAACTTTAGCACCTTCAACTACCGGGGCACCAATACTGATAACACCCTCATTGTCAACTAACAAAACTTTTTCAAAAGTTACATCGGCACCCTCTTCCTGTGGAAGGCGGTGTACATAAACTTTTCTTTCTTTCTCAACCTTAAACTGTTGTCCGGCGATTTCTACAATTGCGTACATGCTTACAATTTATTTTATTTGGGTCCGGTGGGCGGGAAACCGACGTCTCCTCTTTTAAAGCCTACCTGAACAATTGGAGTGCAAAAGTAAACAATCTATCCTTTTCTACCAAAGGGATTGCAAAAATATTTAAAATCTCTTTGTTATCCCCAATCAAGTTAAAGGAAAATTGATCGTAAAAAGTTAAGAAAATGATTGAATTGAAGTTTTATACGTACATTTAGGACCCCTAAAAACAGGTAAATGAAAAAACCAGTCATAATTCCGGCACTTTGTTTGGCAGCCATTTCTTTCCAGACAGCCAATGGCCAAAAAGAAACCCAAAACAAATCCCTTCCACCCAATATCATCTATATTCTGGCAGACGACCTTGGTTATGGCGATTTGGGCTGTTATGGTCAGAAACTGATTGAAACACCAAATATCGACTTGCTTGCATCCTCCGGGATACGGTTTACACAACACTATTCCGGGGCTCCGGTATGCGCCCCGTCCCGATGCTCACTTCTTACCGGTAAACATACAGGACATGCCTATATCCGCGGAAACGATGAATGGGCCGAACGCGGGAAAGTATGGGACTACCGGGCTATGCTGGCAGACTCTACCCTCGAGGGTCAACGTCCTATTCCGGAAAACGAGAACACTTTCGCTCAACTATTGAAAACCGCTGGTTATACAAATGGGATAGTGGGGAAATGGGGACTGGGAGCTCCCCAGACAAACAGCACCCCGCTCCATAAAGGGTTCGACTTTTTCTATGGCTACAATTGTCAGAGACAGGCACATACCTATTACCCGGTTCATTTGTACAAAAACGATCGCAGGGTTTATCTCAAAAACGATACCGTTCCACCCAATACTGGGCTTGAAAAAGGGGCTGATCCCTATGATCTGAAAAGCTATTCTAAATTTACCTTAAAGGAATATGCATGTGATCCGATGTTTGAAGAACTGACCGAATTTGTAAAACAGAACAGCAATCACCCGTTTTTTATGTATTGGGCCACAACGATCCCGCATGTTCCCATTCAGGCCCCCCAGCGGTGGGTTGACTATTATGTGAAAAAATTCGGGGATGAGAAACCGTATGTGGGTGATCAGGGTTATTTTCCGCACCGGTATCCGCACGCCGGATATGCGGCCATGATCTCATACCTTGATGAGCAGGTTGGTTTATTGGTCAGTCAACTCAAGGATCTTGGACTGTACGAAAATACCCTGATCATCTTTTCCTCTGACAATGGTCCTGCATACAGCGGAGGGACAGACTCACCCTGGTTTAAAAGTGCCGGGCCCTTTAAAAATGAATACGGCTGGGGAAAAGGGTTTACACACGAAGGGGGAATCAGGGTGCCGATGATTGCCAGCTGGCCGGAAAAAATTAAAAAAGGGGTAGTCAGTAACCATATTTCAGCATTCTGGGATGTGTTGCCTACCCTTTGTGAAATAACGGGAGTCAAAATACCGGAACAGACAGATGGGATTAGTTTCTTTCATGAACTGCAAGGAGAAAAACAAAAAGCTCACCCATATCTCTACTGGGAATTTCCCGAAACAGACGGTCAACAGGCTATCCGGCTTGGAAAATGGAAAGGGATCAGGCAGGAAATAAAAAAGGGAAACCTCCATATCCAACTATTTAACCTGGAGAGCGATTTGCAGGAACTGAACGATGTTTCAGCCCAATATCCTGAAATCGTGAACCAGATGGAGGAGATCATGGTCAGGGAACATGTGCCGGCAACGCAGGAGATATTTAAAATGAAGACGTTGGGGGATTAAGTAGTCATAAATATTAAATTTCATTCATTGTTAACTGAGGTGAAATTTCAATTCACTACGATTTAAGAAATTTACTGTATACCGTAAACAATTCAAAATAAGACCATCTATTTCGTTTATACATTAATCTATCACTTTTTTAAAAACCAATAATATTTAATCAGTTAATGAATTACATCAATATCTCCCTTTTTTATGAAGATTCCGAAGGGATTTGTCGGGAAATAATAAAAGAAAACAAAATCAAATCTTAAGATTCATTATCCAGAAAATGGGGGAGCTTACTTTTGAAAATCGCTACCACATCTTTTAATTATCTAATAGTTATTATGACAAAACTAATAAATCCCGTTTTTACCAAACAACAATGTTTTGATATACATTTTTTAAACATTTATCCCCGTAAATTCAAAGTGTAATTTTAATTTTACGGGGATAAATTCTAATAAGTAATAAGAAAGATATAATGTCGTATTTAATATTTGATTATCTGAAAAAAAAATTTTAGATAATCCCGTCAGGGATTTGATATGGGTAGAAAATGACCTATTATTCGAACCTTCGTCCCAGAGTGGACGAAATAGAAAATTTATTAAGAATATTCTTAATATGAATCAGGCTCGCTGGAAAAGATCCCGTCCACTCTGGGACGAAAACACAGATTCCGAAATATTTTCTACCCATATTGTGCGCCTGACGGCACGTTTGTTAATTATACGACAATATATTGTTCCTATTACTTAATTATTCATCCTGTTGAAAAGAAGGTTGTTAGTGATCAATCATTTTATTATATTTGTCATACCGATTACCCTCGAAACTTCTCACCTTAAATATTTCATTTATGAAAAACAGCGCTTCTACACCGATGAGCCGAAGAGGATTCATAGGTAATTCCACTTTGGCCTCCGCCGGATTGATGATTGTTCCCGCTCATGCCGTATCTGGATTAGGGCACATTGCCCCCAGTGACAAACTAAATGTTGCTGGTATTGGCATTGCAGGAATGGGAAAGGGAAATCTGGCCAATGTCGCCAGGACAGAAAATATCGTTGCCTTGTGCGATATCGACTGGAGGGAGCCATCCCAGAAAGTCTTTGCCACTTATCCCAAAGCAAAACAGTACAAAGACTTCAGGCTCATGCTTGACAATCAGAAAGACATTGATGCAGTAGTTATCGCAACACCTGACCACACCCACGCAGTAATAAGCCTTGAGGCAATCAAACGAGGCAAACATACCTTTACCCAAAAACCGCTTACCCATACAGTACATGAAGCCAGAGTTCTTACGCAGGCAGCCAGGGAATACAAGGTCGCCACCCAGATGGGGAATCAGGGACAGGCGGGCGAACCGACCCGCCGCCTCAGGGAGATGATCTGGGATGGCGTAATTGGTCAGATCCATGAAGTTCATGTTTGGACAGACCGTCCAAACCGTGGATTTATTGATACTTACTGGCCTCAGGGAGTTGCCCGTCCGACGGATACCCCTCCTGTTCCTGCTGAAGTTGACTGGGATCTTTTTATCGGACCTGCACCAATGCGGCCATACAACCCAGCCTATCATCCGTTCAACTGGAGGGGGTGGTGGGACTTCGGGACCGGTTCTTTAGGAGATATTGGATGCCATTCTCTTGACCCTGTATTTCGTGCGCTTAAACTGAAATATCCGACAAGTATTCAGGCAGTCTCAACGCTGGTGAATCAGGAATCCTATCCATCGGGTTCAATGATAAAATATGAGTTCCCCGCCCGCGAAAATATGGTGCCCGTTACCCTCACCTGGTATGACGGCGGATTACGGCCTATGCGGATTCCGGAGCTGGACGAAGGGATGCAAATGGGCTCAGGCGGCACCCTCTATATTGGAGATAAAGGAAAGATTCTGGATGATAAAATCCTGCCAAAGTCGTTAAGGGATACCTACAAGGTTCCTTCACCATACCTTCCCTCTTCTCCGGGACATGAAGAGGAGTGGATAGCTGCTGCCAAAGGTGGCGCACCTGCAGGATCCAACTTTGACTGGGCCGGACCGCTGACTGAAACTGTACTGATGGGAAATATTGCGCTCCGCAAAGAACTAAAGGAAAAAATGAGCACGCAGGTATTAAACTGGGATCCTGAAAAATTCAGCTTCCCGAATCTGCCTGAAGCCGACAAATTTCTTCATTATGAATACCGGAATGGTTGGAGTCTGTGATATATTTTATTTTTGTATTCCGTTTCAAATATTTTTAAATTATTTAGTATTCTAATACATATTTTTAATCCATTAAATAATGAGAATAATTTAATGGCCTAAAGATTGCTTCGTCGCATCAGACTGACTAAGTTTCTGCTGAACATTTTGTTAAGCTAAGCTCCTCGCAATGACAGGTGAAATGCGGAGAGAAGAGAGATGGGAAGGGCTGGCGGCTGTGCCGCCAG
>CAIVCR010000087.1 GCA_903904515.1 uncultured Bacteroidia bacterium | reverse complement strand
TGAAATTTTAAGAAGTGCCCCGAACCAAACTTGGTGGGGGTATGTCACTACCAATCACAAACAGGTTTCTTATGCGCTGCTTTTTTCCAAAGTTATCTGTTTTGAGGTTGGAGTCGCGCTACTCCCGATTACTTGGTGGCATTTTCTTCCTGATCTTTTCAGCTTTTAGAGAATAGAAAGCAAAATTATATTCTCATTTTACTTTAAATTAAGGTCAGCCTTTAATATGTATTCCAGTTCTACCTGTTACTTTTCAATAAATCCCTGATTTCAGTCAGTAATTTCTCTTCATTGGAAGGTTCCGTCGGAGCAGCAGCAGGGGGAACTTCCTTTTTATTCATTGCATTCATCATCTTAATCATCATAAAAATTGAGAAAGCAATAATCAGAAAGTCGATAGTCACCTGGATAAAATTGCCGTAATTCAGGGTGACGGGCTGCGATACAACTTTCCCTCCTACCTCCGCAACCTTCTCCTTGATTACCAGCTTTAAGCCCGTAAAATCGGTTCCACCAAGCAAGGCCCCAATCGGAGGCATAAGCATATCGGCCACAAACGATGAGACAATCTTTCCAAAAGCACCACCAATAATCACACCCACCGCAAGATCAACGACATTTCCACGCATGGCAAATTGCCGGAATTCACTTAACATACCCATATCGATTTGGTTTAGAATTTATAATAATCCAAATATACTTAAAAATCCACAAATTAAAATAATATCAGACAACCCCTGTTAATTGAAAGGATTTTTTCTGTTATAGAACATATATTCGAACTAAACATCCTTTTTTTAATATGAAAAGTGTCATTTTTGTGTACTTTTGCGAGATTTTAACAAAAAACATAAATTTTTGAATTAATGATTGACAAAGGGGTAACCACGTTTATGATCTTAGCAACGAGTCTTGTAATGCTAATGACACCAGGACTCTCATTTTTCTACGGTGGACTGGGAAACAAAAAGAATATTCTCAATATCATGATGCAGAGTTTTGTCTCATTGGGACTTACAACCGTACTTTGGTTTAGTTTCGGGTACTCACTCTGTTTCAGCGGTACTCTGGCAAATGGAACCGATCTATGGGGGGTCATTGGGAACCTTGATAAGGCTTTTCTCAACGGGATAACTCCCAGGACGATGATGGCCGGCAAAGCTTTTCCTGAATATGTTTTCTTTGCTTATCAGATGATGTTCGCTATCATCACTCCTGCATTGATAACCGGCGCTATAATCAATCGCGTCACCTTTAAATCATATGTCATATTTTTGATATTCTGGCAGATACTTGTATATTATCCATTTGTTCATATGATCTGGGGTGGTGGAATTCTTCAGCAATGGGGGGTTCTCGATTTTGCGGGTGGAATAGTTGTCCATGCCACGGCAGGGTTTGCAGCACTCGTGGCTACCATTTATGTCGGTAAACGGAAAGGTGGAGAACATGAACCGAATAATATTCCCCTGGTGGCTATCGGGACAACGTTATTATGGTTTGGGTGGTACGGTTTTAATGCCGGAAGTGAACTCGACATGAATGATATTACCGTAGCCGCCTTTATAAATACCGATATATCGGCTTCGTTTGCCGCAATAACCTGGTTGCTGATTGAATGGAACACGGGAAAGATGAAGCCCACCTTTATCGGGTTGATGACCGGCGCAGTAGCCGGACTTGCAACGATTACCCCGGCGGCAGGGTACGTGACTGTTGGCGCTGCCGCTTTTATAGGTACGATGTCAGGTATTGTATGCTATCTGGCTGTTGAATTTAAAAACCGGATGAAATGGGACGACGCCCTTGATGTCTGGGGGGTTCACGGCGTTGGCGGAATCTTCGGGACGATTTTGCTCGGAATATTTGCCACTACAACCATTAACCCCGGAACAATAAATGGGTTGTTGTACGGCGGAGGTTTCGAACTAATCACCAAAGAGGTTGTAGCACTTTTATTTGCAATTATCTGGGCCAGTTCATTCACCTGGATTATGCTTCATGCCATCAATCGGTATGTTCCCGTTAAGGTGACCGATGCGATTCAGAAAAGTGGTCTGGATTTACATATGCATGGAGAGGTGGCCAGGGTAATTTAGGAATAGTCACCGGGTGAGTGTTCAGGTTTTGGAAACTCACCCGGTGACTTGACTGACAAACAACATTATTTCCCGATAATCTTCTGAATCTCGTTCAGTTTATTCAGCGCCTCCATCGGTGTTAAATTATTCACATCGAGGTTTTTAATTTCGTCCCTGATTTGTTTTAGCACCGGGTCATCCAATTGGAAGAAGCTTAGCTGAAAACCTTCCCTCATCTCAGCCAGATCTTTTACCCGTTTGGCAGGAAGCTCTTTTCGGTTGGCCAGTTCGAGTTGCTTAAGGATCTCCCCGGCCCTGTTCACAACGCTTTTGGGCATGCCAGCCATTTGCGCCACATGGATACCAAAACTATGGTTACTCCCTCCACGAACCAGTTTTCGCAGGAAGATCACCTTATTCCCGACCTCCTTAACCGTGACATTGAAATTACGTACCCTTCCAAACGATTTCTCCATCTCATTCAGCTCATGATAATGGGTGGCAAACAGGGTTTTAGCCCTCCCTTTAGGGTGTTCATGAATATACTCAACGATCGACCAGGCAATTGAAATACCATCATAGGTGCTGGTTCCCCGACCAAGCTCATCGAGCAAAATCAGGCTCCTGTCGGACATATTGTTCAAAATACTGGCAGCCTCATTCATCTCCACCATAAAAGTTGATTCTCCGAGAGAAATATTGTCCGAAGCTCCCACACGGGTGAAGATCTTATCGACAAATCCAATCTTAGCCGCTTCTGCAGGGACAAATGATCCCATCTGTGCCATGAGTACAATTAATGCGGTCTGGCGCAACAAGGCCGACTTCCCGGCCATATTGGGACCTGTGATAATGATGACCTGTTGTTCGTCATTATCGAGGTAAACATCATTGGTGATATACTTCTCCCCAATAGGAAGTGCCCGTTCAATCACGGGATGACGCCCCTCCTTTATATCGATAACCTGTGAGTCGTTAATTTCAGGCCGACGGTACTTATGTTCAAGCGCTACAGTGGCAAAAGAGAGCAGACAATCAATTTGGGCAAGGACTGAAGCATTCAACTGTATCGCCTGGATATATTCGGTAAGAGCCGAAACAAGTTCGCCATACAAACGGGTTTCAATCGTGAGTATCTTCTCTTCCGCACCCAAAATCTTTGATTCGTAATTCTTCAGCTCCTCGGTAATATAACGTTCTGCGCTCACAAGCGTTTGTTTGCGAATCCAGTTTTCCGGAACTTTATCCTTATGAACATTCCGGACCTCGATATAATAACCGAATACATTATTGAACGCAATTTTCAGCGAGGTGATTCCAGTGGCCAAAATTTCCCGTTCCTGCATCTTTTGGAGGTAATCTTTGCCCGAAAAAGCCAGATCGCGCAGTTCATCCAATTCTTCAGAAACGCCACGGGATATCACATGCCCCTTGACAATCATCATTGGAGGATCTGGGAAAAGCTCCCTTTCAATCCGTTCCCTGATCGTCTGACAAGGGTTAAGCTGTTCAGCCAGCCGGATTAATACCTTATTTCCGGAGGAAGCACATACTTCTTTAACGGGTACTATCGCATTAAGCGCCACTTTAAGCTGAACCACCTCCCGTGGATTTACACGCCCAACTGCTGCTTTCGATATGATCCGCTCCAGATCCCCTATCTGCCGAAGCTGATCTTCGATGTTGCCCTTTAATTCAGGTTGTTCTGCAAATTGCTGCACCACATCAAGCCGGTCATTAATGCGTTGAATATCTTTCAGTGGGAGGGCCACCCACCGTTTGAGCAAACGGGCACCCATCGGAGAGATCGTCTGGTCAATCACCTGTACCAACGTTTTTGCCCCTTCATTAATGGTATGAAAAAGTTCAAGGTTACGAACCGTAAAACGGTCAAGCCATACATAACGATCCTCCTCTATTCGCGAAAGTCCCGAAATATGCTGAAGTTGCGAATGTTGGGTGAAATCGAGATAGTGGAGGATCGCCCCTGATGAAATAATCCCTAACTGGAGTGCCTGAACTCCAAAACCTTTAAGCGAAACAGTTTCGAAATGGCGAAGCAGCCGGTCATTTGCAGCATCTTCGGTATAGATCCAGTCGTCAAGCTTATAGGTATAAAACTTACTTCCAAACAGTTCAACAAAAAGTTTCTCCTTCCCCTTTTGGAAAAGTACCTCTTTGGGCTGAAAGCTATTCAATAATTTATCGATATATTCAAAGGAACCTTCGGCTGTAAGAAATTCCCCGGTTGAAATATCCAGAAAGGCAACCCCTGCCAGCGTTTTTTCAATATGAACCGACGCCAGGAAGTTATTCTCACGATGTTCGAGGACGTTATCATCGATTGAAACACCCGGAGTTACGAGCTCGGTTATCCCCCTTTTGACGATATTCTTGGTTAATTTGGGATCTTCAAGTTGCTCACAGATCGCAACGCGCTGGCCTGCCCTGACTAATTTTGGAAGGTAGGTATCCAGCGAGTGATAGGGAAAACCCGCCAATTCAACAAAGCTGGCTGAACCATTGGCACGCCGGGTAAGGGTAATTCCCAGGATACCCGACGCCTTAATGGCATCCTCCCCAAATGTTTCGTAAAAATCGCCAACACGAAAAAGCAATACGGCATCAGGATACTTGTTCTTGACGGCATAATACTGCTTCATCAGCGGGGTCTCGGCATATTTATTTGGTTGTTGTGTCAATGTCGTTATTATAAGATATGCTCATTTAAGCAAAGATAAGAATATCGCAGGAGTAAAAAGGCGTTTAAAATGAAAAATGCAAATTGTAATATGCAAAGAAAACTAACCAACATAGATATCACTTTCCGGATCGTATAAAAAAACAATCTGTTAATCTAAAATTTAAATCGTCATTATTACAATTGTTTTTTCAGAATCGGAAGTATCAGTTTATCAGCCGAGCGTAAGAGGATAACCAGACAAATCGGAATGATGAGCCAGTGGAATGTTTGCGGCAGGAAGGGCATCGAAACTAAAAAGAGGATTACTGTTCCTGCTGTGAATTTCAAATACCAGTCAAGTTTTGGACGTTGCGATGGGAATAACAACAGAAAAGCAAAAATAAGATGTGTCGGTAATGCCCATATCAGGTTAAGGTTCCAGCCTGTTGCCTCCAAAACAGAGAAGAAGCAGAGAAAACTTAACAATAGCCCGGCAAGGCCCAACGATAAAAAAATCACGAAATCAAGCCAGATCATCCTTCTTTTTCTGCGGTATTCAATAAAAGTAAGGCCTAATACAATAATGAAGAATAAATTCACCACAATGGGGGGAGATGTTGGATCAAATCCCTGACTTACAGGTTTGGCATCATAAAGGGTTGTTGCAGGTAAAACAAAAGGTGATCCTGTCCCATTTTTCACCACCCTGGCCCCTGCCATACTACGCATTAAATAATCGGGGAGAAACATCTTCTCAGAAAAGGTTGTAATATGGTCACAGGGAATTCCCAGGGCAATCTTAATCCCAAATCCGTTCCAGCTGTTTACCGGTACACATTGATCAATTAACTGTCGATATGACAATTTCTTATCACCAGACATGTCGTATTGAAGCTGGTGATTCACACATTTCTCAAACTGATCCCTCACTCGGGTTGAACAATTATCAGAGAAATGGCGATACCGATACACCCTGTTTTCCGCTTTGGCATTTTCCAGCAGAGCTTCAAAAAGTGATAGCTTCTCTGGCTCTGTAATATTTAAAATCTGTTCATAAACACTTCTGTGCTCTTCAATGTAAGAATCTATGAAAGAGGGCATCCGCTGTCCCGCAAGCATATAATCCGTTTCACCCCTGATAAAGCGCCAGATAAAATTAGGTGAATCGAAGCTGAAAATCCCGTAATTAAAAACATAGTCTATTCCTGATTTTGGATCGTTGATCCGAATGGCACTATGGCCAAAATAAGAGTATATCTCGTCACCGGGGGCACAGGTTAGCAATGAAATCCGGGCCTCGGGTGAGAGTTGAGCAGCATGTAGTTTAGAAAATAGTGACAATGAAAAGATAGCCAGCAGTACCAAAATCTTCATCAGGTTATATTTTGATGGTTCGGCTCAAAAGTAGCAAATATCTGGAATGATAATGTGCCAATGTGGTAATTTGAAAATGGGATAATGGGATAATGTGCTAATGTGCTAATGAGGCAATGTGCAAATTTGAAAATGTGGCAATTTGAAAATGGGATAATGGGCTAATGTGCTAATTTGCTAATGTGGTAATTTGCTAAT
>CAIVCR010000086.1 GCA_903904515.1 uncultured Bacteroidia bacterium | reverse complement strand
TTGAAATTTTAAGAAGTGCCCCGAACCAAACTTGGTGGGGGTATGTCACTACCAATCACAAACAGGTTTCTTATGCGCTGCTTTTTTCCAAAGTTATCTGTTTTGAGGTTGGAGTCGCGCTACTCCCGATTACTTGGTGGCTATTTCTTACAATTTCAAAATGGATTGAAAAATTGAATTCTAATAGATAATTTATAAATAATAATTAATGAAGCCAATACAAAATATCCTTCTGGTTTTAGTCCTATTTCTCAGTGCATGCACCCAAAAAGATGTCACAGTTTATGTGGATCCAAATATTGGGAGTGTAGCGACCTTATTGACCACTAAAAATCCCACAGTGCATCGGCCACACTCAATGGTTCGGGTGTTTCCTGTAACAAAATCGGGGCTGGAAGATCGTTATCTGAGCGATAAAATTTATGGATTTGCATTGAATATGCCCGCTTACCGTATGGGACATGTCACAGAGATTATGCCCACAATTGGCAAATTAAATATAAACAGGGATCAATACGCCGCTTTGTATGATCATGATCAGGAGGAGGTTCATCCTTATTACCATAAAGTATGGCTTGAGGATTCAAATATTGAAGCCGACTGGACAACAACAGAACGTGCTGTAATTTATCGATTCAACTACAAAGCGAAAGATGCCGGTAACCTTATTTTCCGTTCGGAAGGGAAAGCTAACTTTAAAGTTACCGGGAATAATGTCGTTCAGGGTTGGGAAGAGTTTGAGAAAACGAAACAGTATTTTTATGCTGAATTTAATCGTCCCTTTGAAAAATCGGGTTCATTTGAATCGGGAAATATAAGTGATAAAGGGGAGATTTCAGGCAAAGGAATAGGTGTTTACGTCGGATATGGTCTACCTGACCAACCTATTGAGGTTCGTGTTGGCATCTCCCTGATTGATGAAAAACAGGCTGCCGATAACTTGCACAAAGAAACTCAGGGTAAGCAATTTGAAGTAATTAAAGGGGAGAGTCATAAGATCTGGGCAGCTGAACTGGGGAAAATCCAAATTGAAGGGGGAACTGAACGACAGAAGCGGATCTTCTATACATCGCTATATCGTTGCAACGAACGGATGGTCAATATTTCAGAGGATGGACGTTATTTCAGTGGTTATGACGGCAAAATTCATGAGGACGGAGGGCACCCCTTCTTTGTTGACGACTGGCTTTGGGATACTTATCGTGGATTACACCCCCTGATGCTGATACTTAATCCTGCCCAACAAGCCGATATGGTAGGTTCCTATGTGCGGATGTATGATCAAAGTGGCTGGATGCCAGGCTTTCCTCAGTTTTACGGTGATTTTCCGGCTATGGTAGGATTTCATTCTGCAGCTCTTGTTTGGGATACTTATCAAAAGGGAGTTACGAATTTTGATGTGGCCAAAGCCTATGAAGGATTACGAAAAAATGCAACTCAGGCCACCATGCTCCCCTGGCGTAATGGTCCGATGTGTTCGCTGGACAGCTTTTACACTAAAAACGGGTGGTATCCTGCATTACCTGAGGATAGCCTTGAAACCGTTTCCCGTGTGGATGGATTTGAAAAACGGCAGGCCGTTACCCTGACATTGGAACATAGTTATGATGACTGGTGCCTGGCTCAGCTTGCCAAAGCACTGGGCAAAAATGAGGATTATGTCTATTTCGAAAAACGGTCGAAAAACTATCGAAATGTCTTTAATCCGGCAACCGGTTTCATGGCGCCTAAAATGGCCAGTGGAAAATGGATTGTCCCGTTTGATTCTCAGCTTTCAGGTGGTGTTGGGAGCCGTGCCTACTATGCCGAAAACAATGCCTGGACCTGGAATTACAGCGTGACGCAGGATATCCCGGATCTGATTGCCCTTTTAGGCGGGAAAGAGGCATTTGTGTCAAGGCTTGATGCATTGTTTAACGAACCAACACATATTTCCAAATGGCAGTTTATGGGGAAATTTCCCGATTCAACAGGCCTTAACGGACAGTTTGTGACCGGAAATGAACCCTCTTTCCATATTCCTTACCTCTATAATTATGCCGGTCAGCCTTGGAAGACACAGCGTCGCATTCGTGAAATCATGGATATGTGGTTTGATGATCGTCCAATAGGTATTCCTGGTGATGAGGATGGTGGCGGACTCTGTGCATGGTATGTCTTCTCGGCAATGGGATTTTTCCCTGTTACTCCGGGCAGCGGGATTTATGCAATTGGCAGTCCGTTTTTCAATCGCATAAAAATACAGTTGCCGGATGGAAAGACATTTCAGGTGATTGCAGAAAACTGTTCTAAAAAGTTCAAATACATAAAGTCTGCAACGCTGAATGGCAATGAGCTGAATACCCCTTTTATTAATCATACAGATATTATGAAGGGTGGTAAGCTCCATCTTGTGATGAGCGATAAACCGAATAAGGAGTGGGGGAGAAATTAGGAAGTTAGACTATTAGGCTGTAGGCTATTAGGAAAAGACATTCCCGAAAATTTAGCAATACAATTTGGAGTAATGCTCTGTACCAAAACTCTAATAGCCTACAGCCTAAAAGCCTAATAGCCTATAAAAGATTTTCTTTAAATCATAAGACTAACAAAGAACAGCATGAACTCACGCGAACGCATTCTCGCTGCGATTAACCACCAGCAACCGGATAGGGTGCCAATCGATCTGGGCGCAACACCAAGTTCCGGTATTTCGGTCGTAGCCTATCAAAATCTGATCAGACATCTGGGGAAGACACATTTAAAAACCTATGCCTATGATGTAATTCAGGAGGTGGCCCAACCCGAAATGGAGTTGCTGGACCATTTCAATGTTGATGTTATCGACATCGGCAGGCACTTTAATACCGGCGAAAATTACTGGAAGGAAATGGAGATCATGGAAGGACATAAAGCTTTCTATCCCAATTGGCTTAAGACAGAGAGACTTTCAGATGATTCAAACATAATCTACGGATCAAGTGGTGAAATCATTGGCAGGATGCCAGTTGGAGCAACTTTTTTTGATCAGACTATCTTCCCATATCTGAATGGATATCCTGATCATTACAATGACCTGGCAAAAGATATGAAACGGGTTGTCTGGGGAGGAGTTGGCTTTACCCCATGGGATTGGGCGGATGAAAAGGATTTTTATAAGATGTTGCGGGAAAAGACAATCGATCTTAAATCCAAAACCGACAAAGCATTACTTCTGGGAATTGGATGTAACCTTTTCGAATGGGGTACTTTTATCCGTAGAATGGATAATTTCCTCATGGATTTACTTGCTGACCCGTCCAATGTTCATTCATTTCTCGATGCTTTGATGGAAAGTCACATGTCAGGCCTTCAAAAAACCATTGAAGCCGTTGGGGATGTAGTGGATATTATTAAATTTGGCGACGATCTGGGAATGACTAACGGCCCGTTTATGTCAGTTGAAATGTATCAGGAATTCTTTAAACCGCGACATAAGCAACTTTGCGATTATGTAAAAGCTAATTCATCGGCCCATACAATGTTACATTGCTGTGGAGGAGTTTATGAATTGATTCCTGAATTAATCGAAGCCGGATTTGAGATATTGAATCCTGTCCAGATTAATGCGGTCAATATGGAGCCTGAGCGGTTAAAAAGTGAATTTGGAAAAGATATTGTATTTTGGGGTGGTGGTTGTGATACAAAAAGTATTCTGAATAATGCCACACCGCAGCAGGTTAAAGATCATGTCAGACATAACCTGGAGATATTCAGTGTGGGTGGAGGGTATGTTTTTAATACCGTTCATAACATTATGCCGGATGTGCCACCTGAAAATATCGTGGCAATGTTTGAGGCGGTTAATGAGTTCAATGCGTAATGATCAATTTGAATAATTCATTGTTATACATTTTGAACGATAAATATCTTGACAATGAAATTCTTAAACTTTGCGTCTTTGCGTCTTTGCGTGATTTCTCTTTTTACTCACGCAAAGGCGCAAAGACGCAGAGAGTATCAGGTGAAATATTACTTAATTAACTTAATGCTTAATTCCAAACTAACAATGAGGAGACTTTCTTTAATAAAACTGGCAGCTTCCCTTCTTATATTTTGTGGTATGCCGTTATTTACGATAGCGGTTGGGAAAAAAGGTACACCGGAACCCAAGGTTGAACCAATATCAACCAAAGACACTGTTCATGTCGTCGGGCATGCGCACATGGATATGAACTGGCTCTGGACCTATTCTGAAACGATGAAGATGGCCAATGATAATCTTCGCCAGACAGTTGCCTTTATGGATGAGTTTCCCGATTTTACGATGATCCAGAGTCAGGCCTCGGTATATAATTTCGTTGAGAAGGTAGACCCTCCGCTGTTCGAACTCGTGAAAAAATATGTGAAGGCAGGAAGGCTTGAATTAGGTGGCGGGATGTGGACAGAAGGTGATGTTAATCTCTCATCAGGTGAAGCGATAGGCCGTTCCTTTCTGCTGGCTCAGCGTTACTTCCAAAGCCGTTTCGGAAAGATGGCCCATGTGGGATGGCTACCCGATAACTTTGGTCATATTTCGCAAATGCCACAGATTTTAAAACAAGCTGGCTGTAACTATTTTTATTTCCATCGTACAAAACCTTTTAAAGGTTCATTTTTTTGGGTGGGAAGCGATTCCACCAAGGTATTGTGTTATGCGAATGATGGTTATAATGGAGAAATTAAACCGGATCTGAAAGACGAATTCAAAAAGATAACTCCTGACAAGCACCGTTTACTTCAAATTACCGGTGTTGGAGACCATGGCGGTGGTCCGACGCGTGCTAACATCGATATGGTCCATCAGCTCGATAAAACACCGGGTTATCCTGCCGTTAAATTTACCTCTGCCGGAACTTTCTTCGACAAAATTTCGAAGGAGATGGAGGGGAGACCAACCCATAGAGGTGAGATGCAATTTATTTTTGAAGGTTGTTACACCAATGTATCAGACATCAAAGAGGGGAACCGAAATTGTGAAAACATGCTTTACAGCAGCGAATTTTTCAATTCTCTTCGGTGGTTAAATGGCGACAAGTACCCGGATACTGAACTTCGCGATCTCTGGACAACGGTAGCCTTTAACCAGTTTCATGATATTCTTCCCGGTTCTGCAATTAATGAAGCCAACAAAGAGGCTGTAGCCCGTTATGCTGACGTTTTGCGTAAATCAACCGATCTTCGCGACAATGCATTTCGTAAAATGGCCGATGAGGTGAATTTCAAAACAGGCATGGGACAACCAATTGTTGCCTATAATATTCATCCAACATCACGAAAAACTATCGTTGAGGCGAGTGTTTATTCACATACGGAACCTGTAACGGTTAAAGTCAATAGTTGGGGCGATTTTTATGGTTCCAAAAATATTAAACCCATTGACAAAGGACAAGGTAAAGTGGCAACAGTTTTAGTTCGGGATGGTTCGGGCAAGAGTTATCCTGCTCAGATTGTCTGGGCAAAGGTTACCCCTCCGGGATTTACTTCTAAGGTTCAGTTTATTGTTGATGATTTGCCTGCAGGCGGTTACAAAACATTTTATGTTGATGTGACCAAACCCGGGGATTACAATGAACCGATTTCCTTTAAAGATAAAACCTTTGAAACCGATTTTTTCATAATTAAATTTGACATGAAAACCGGTGGCATCGTAAGTCTGTTCGATAAGCGTACAAACACCGAATGTGTCAAAAAAGGTGGTCAGCTTAATACCCTGCGGATGTTTCAGGAGGACAAAAAAGGGGGAATGAAGTCGTGGGTATTGAATAAAAATGTTAAGATCGAAGATGTTAAAAATATTGTAAGCGTAAAGGTTGTTGAAGATGGACCGGTGAGGGCATGCATTGAAACCGTGAAGACCTGGGGGAAATCAAGGTTTATAGAACGGGCATATATCTATCGTTCCTATCCGCGTATTACTTACGATATGGAGGTGCACTGGCTTGAGACCGGATCCGATTCAACCAATTCTCCGATGTTGCGCGCCGTATTCCCGCTCGCTATTCAAAAATCGGGCTTTTATTGCCAGGTTCCTTTTGATATTGTGGAGCGGCCCGCGGATGGACTAATTGCAGGTAAGCCAATTGCCGAATCACTTAAACATCGTAACGACTATGGAATTATTTCAGAAGCCCATGATGGCCAGGAGGTTCCTGCTCAGAAATGGGTTGACGTAAATGATGGTAAAACCGGAATCGCCCTTCTGAATAAAACCAAGTATGGCCATTCGTTCGAAAAAGGTGAATTAAGAATTACCCTTATGAGATCAGCGGGAGACCCTGATATTTATCCTAATCTTGGTAAATTCAACATCAGCTATGCCCTTTATCCCCATGCTGCAGAGTGGAAAAACGACGTTTGGGCTGAGGGTGATGATTTTAATGTTCCGGTCTATGCCGCCGAACCACCTTCGCTGGCGCTGGTGAAAGCTCATGCAACACGTCCTGAGGAGGCTTCATTTTTCTCCGTATTACCTTCAAATGTAATTATGAGTGGAGTAAAACAGTCGGAGGAGGGGGATGAACTTATCGTTCGCCTTGTCGAAATAACGGGAAAAGAAACCTCTGCAACTGTAACACTACCGGTCGCCGCTAAATCGGTCCGACGATTAAGCATCATTGAGTATCCGCTTGAGAATACACAAACCCCTGAAATACAAGGGACAAGAGTCAGTATTAAATTTAAACCTCACGAAATAATTACACTTGGTATTAAGCAATAAAATTTATGACAGCAAAAAATGTGAATAAAAGGGAGATGCTCCGTTATGTCGGGGATGTTAGTCAACTTTTTGGAATTAAGGAGTATGTTCTTGTTGATGGGAAAGCCAAAGGAGTAAGAGCGTTTGACGTAAAAAACGGATCAGGGCTCGAGTTTACAATTCTGGCTGATCGCTGTCTTGATATAGCCGGATTGTCGTTCAAGGGAATTAATTGCAGTTATATCACCAAGACAGGTATTGTTGCCCCTGAGTATTATGATGAAAATGGCATCGGTTTTTTGCGCAGCTACCTGGCAGGTTTTTTGACCACTTGTGGTTTGCGCAATGTCGGCTCACCATGTGAAGAAAACGGTGAGTATTTTCCACTTCACGGAAGGATGGGCAATACCCCTGCTGAACAGGTAAATGCTTCAACCCAATGGATCGATGATGTTCCTGTGCTGACAATTAGCGGACAAATGCGCGAGGCACGGCTTTTTGGCGAAAACCTGGTTCTGAGCAGAAAAATCATCTCAAAATATGGCGAAAATAAAATAACCCTGCAAAATTCTATCGAGAATTTGGGTTTTAAGCGTGAGGAGCTCAATCTGTTATTTCACTTTAATATGGGTTATCCGCTGCTGGATGCCGATTCAATATTAGTTACTCCAACGGCAAAACTTATACCAAGAGATCAGGAGGCGATAGACGGTGCAGCTTTATCAGGCGAGTGTCAGTCTCCAACTCCCGACTATTCAGAACAGGTTTTTTATCATGATTTGAATGGTGATAAGGATGGTAATACCTGCGTTGCCTTAATAAATAAGCGACTTGAAATCGGGGTAGTTCTTCATTACAGTAAGAACGAACTCTTCAATTTTGCGCAATGGAAGCAAATGGGCGAAGGGGATTATGTGATGGGAATGGAGCCTTGCAACTGTTATGTTGGCGGTCGTATCGATCCCCGAAATGCCGATTTAAAGGAGTACCTCGAACCGGGTGAAATCCGAAATATTGATCTGACCATCGAACTTCTCAATGGAATGGATGAGATTAATGCGATGATAAAAAAGATAAATGCATTGGTTTAACCTGGTTTACGGTTAAATTGCTTTGTGTAACTCTGTGATAAACTCTGCTTTCCTCTGTGGTTTATTTTTTGTTTCACAAGGTTTGTTTTGACGGTAACAGGGGCCATAACCTGACCTAAAAAAATCTAATTATTTAATACTTTCCGGTAATTATCAAAAAGGCTTAAATTTAAATTTAATCAAATATGAAACGCAGCGAAATAAATAAGATTCTGTTAGATGCAAAGGCATTTATGGCCGAGAAACAATTTATCCTACCCCCCTGGGCTTACTGGAGTGTAGAGGATTGGAAAGCGAACAGGACAGATGCCAATGAAGTTATTGAAAATATGCTTGGCTGGGATATTACAGATTTTGGATCGGGGGATTTCTACAAAAGGGGACTATTTCTTTTCACCATCCGTAACGGGAAATTGCATGTGGATAAAAAGCCGTATGCCGAAAAAATTATGATCGTTGAGGAAAACCAGGAAACTCCCATGCATTTTCATTGGGCTAAGATGGAAGATATCATTAATCGTGGTGGTGGCAACCTGGTTATTGATTTGTATAAATCAGATAAAAAGGAGGACCTTTCAGATCTCCCGTTTAGTGTTAAGACAGACGGAATAGTCCATAATTTGCAACCGGGTGATTCAATTGTCCTTACCCCTGGAGAAAGTATTTGCCTGGAGCAAGGGATTTATCACCGTTTTTATGGTGAGCCCGGAAAGGGCAAAGTACTTGTCGGAGAGGTAAGCAGTGTGAATGACGATTCAGCGGATAACCGCTTTCATGAAACGATTGGTCGATTTCCGGTTATTGAAGAAGATGAGGAGCCGATCCATTTGCTGGCATCCGATTACAAGAAATTTTTGTAAGTGATGAGCAAAAAAATCGTCATTTCCGGGACAGGTTGTGCCCTTGCAGATTATTTGTACACCGGTATTCGGTTCAATTCCCCAATATTTAGAAAATACCTCTCTCATCAGGACGGAGATGGAGGATTGGCCCCCGGTAAACTGGTTTTTACGGAGGAGCTTGAGAAATTCTCCGCTGTTCCCTATTCGGAAATACACAATGAACTTACCGGTGGAGCATCTCCTGTGGCTGTAAATATTGGAGGACCCGGTCTGGTCTCGTTAATCAATGCAGCCCAGCTACTTCCCCACGAGGATTTTGAAGTACGCTTTTATGGAGGAACGGGGAAAGATCAAACAGCAGAGTTTATTGAACAACTGGTAGAGAAAACACCTCTTAACATTGATCATTATCACCGGATATCTGAAAAGAGAACCCCTTTTACGGATGTGCTTTCGGATACAACTTATGATAACAATCATGGAGAGCGCACTTTCATCAATAATATTGGAGCTGCATGGGATTATACTCCGGAACTCCTGGGTGATGATTTTTTTGAGGCTGATATCGTCTGCTTTGGTGGTACGGCCCTCGTTCCTCAAATACATGATAACCTCACAAACTTACTTGAACGCGCCAGGGAGAAAGGTTGCCTGACAGTAGTTAATACAGTTTTTGATTTTCGGAATGAGAAGAAAAATCCGGGGCAACCCTGGCCACTTATCGCAACTCCTGAAAATTACCGGTTGATTGACGTGTTGATCATGGATTGTGAAGAGTCGCTGAAAATCAGTGGCAAAAAATCAATCGAAGAGGCTGCTCAATATTTTGTCAATCTTGATATTGCTACATTAGTGATTACAAATGGTGCTCAGGATTTTATTGTTTTCTCAAATGGAAGAATATTTGAAAAGTCACCGTTGCAAAAACTGCCGGTTTCCCAACGGGTTAAGGAAGATTTCAAACATCATCCTGAATCAAAAGGGGATACAACCGGTTGTGGAGATAATTTTGCAGGTGGAATTATCTCCTCTTTAGCCTTTCAAATGAAAAGCGAAGAAGTTGGAAAATTGAATCTGAATGAAGCCATTGCATGGGGTGTCGCTTCAGGAGCATTTGCCTGTTATTATATCGGAGGGACCTATATCGAGCACGAAGAGGGCGAAAAACATAAGATCGTGGAGATATTTAAATATCAATATATTCATCAGATTTCCACAAAGTGACAAACAATACTCAAAATAAAATAGTCCTTTTTGGAGCAGGTAAAATTGGCCGCTCATTTATTGGTCAGCTCTTTAGCCGTGGTGGATACGAAGTTGTCTTTATCGATGTTTTTAAACCTGTGATCGACGAATTGAATATCCGTCACAGTTATCGTGTTATTGTTAAGGATGATCTCGAATCAGTCATCACTGTTAATAATGTACGAGGAGTTTTTGGCGGTGATGACGAGGCGGTGATTCGCGAAATAAGTACTGCCCGAATCCTGGCTGTCTCTGTTGGGTTACATGGGTTAAAGTCAGTTATGCCTCTTATCGCGAAGGGTTTAGAAGCAAGATATGAAGTTTCTGATGCTGCACCTCTGGATATAATTATCGCCGAAAACCTCAGGAATGCAGCCGAATTTATGCATGATGAGCTTAAGAAAATATTACCCGAAGGATATCCTTTGAATGAACGGGTGGGCCTGATTGAAACCAGCATTGGCAAAATGGTCCCCATCATGCTGAAAAAAGAGATGGAGGCGGATATTCTGCAGGTTTTTGCTGAACCTTACAATACACTTATTCTCGATAAGCGGGCTTTTAAAAATCCGATTCCGGAAATTGAGGGTCTGGCCCCCAAGGAGAACATGAAGGCGTGGGTCGACCGTAAATTGTTTATACACAACCTTGGACATGCAACTACTGCCTATCTTGGGTTTCTCGCTCATCCTCAATCTACCTTTTTATATGAAGTTTTATCCGATCCTTCAATAAAGAAAAAAGTTCGTCAAACCATGCTGCAGGCAGCAAATGTTTTGCTGGCGAAATATCCGGATGAATTTACGATGGCGGCTCTGACGGAACATACTGATGATCTGATCAGGCGGTTTCAGAATAAAGCGCTGGGGGATACTGTGTTCAGAGTTGGATGTGACCTGCAGCGTAAACTTAGCGCTGAAGACCGGTTGGCCGGGGCAATTCATCTCGCCAGTAAATTAAATCTTCCATATGATTTGATACTTTACGGATTGGTTGCCGGCTTTCATTTCAGGGCTAAAGATGAGGCCGGAAATCTTTTGCCTGCTGACTTGGAATTTGCGGTTATTTATGCGAAAGGTATAAAAAATGTGATGACCACTGTTTGTGGATTTGATGAACGCATTGATAATAAAGTGATTAATGAGGCCATTGAACTTGATAATGTATTAAATCAATAATACGGCAAAAAACCATTTTGATTGCTTAAGCAGTTACTGGCAAAATAGATGTAAAGAGTTATGAATTAAAAATTGAGAATGATGAATTGGATGAGTTTAATGATGAATTGGAGGACAATGTTGTATTAAATGCAGAGGACTATGACAGCATAACGAAAAACTCATAACTCATAATTTAAAATTCATATTTAAATGAAAATATCCATCCGTTTTTTTGACGACCGCGAGGTGCGCGCCATCTGGGACGAGCAAAACACCAGGTGGTGGTTTAGTGTGGTTGATGTTGTTGGTGTTTTGAACGAGGAAGCCGATTACACCAAAGTGCGGAACTATTGGAAATACCTAAAAACAAAACTCAAAAAAGAAAAAAACGAGTTGGTTAGTGCCACTAACCAACTGAAATTATCGGCACCTGATGGTAAAAAATACCTGACCGACACTTTGGATAGTGAAGGAATTATTGCTTTGGCTAAACTTTTCCCGAACAACAGGGCAATGAAATTTTTAGATTGGTTTTTATACAGCGATAACAGTATTGACGGGCAAAGCAAGAAAAAAGCATATAGCTTTTTTGAAAGTAATTTGATTGATGAAATCGAAGTTGGTACTGCCAAAAGCTTAAAACAAATTCATGCTTATTTGTTTGGCGGCTTGTATGATTTTGCCGGACAAATCAGGCAGAAAAACATTTCGAAAGGCGGTTTCCAATTTGCAGTATCACAATTCCTTGGTGCCACATTAAAACAAATAGAAGCAATGAAAATAATCGGACTGACCTTGGCTCTTCTCGGTGTTTGGTGTGGCCTGCATGCCCAGGTCAAAGTTGACCCATCTGACACTCCTGTTCCATTCAAAAACTACTGGGCTATGACACCCCAGCGCACACCTTCCGATTTTTCGGTTGATGCCCCATTGATGGGAAACGGTGATCTTACGATGAGTGTCGGTTTTCAGGATGATCGGCTTCGGTTTTATCTTTCTAAAAATGATTTCTGGAGGTTGCGTTCTCAGGCGGACGGGTTATCAGGTCCCCGTGTTGTGGGATTTGTCGATCTTAAAATCGATGGGTTTACTAATTCAGATTTTACTGCCGTTCAGCTCATCAAAAATGGGATTACCACCTGCCAGCTTAAAAAGGGTGATCAACGTATTGAATCCAGATCATGGGTGTCGGCCACCGGAAACCTGATCTTTATTGAAGTAAATTCACCTGACAAAGACGCAAAGATTGCGATAGATCTGACTGCCCCACGAAACAGACAAGCAAGTCTAAAAACAGGGCAAACTGATACTGTTTTCTGGCTCACCAGGGCATTTACTGATAGCGTTGATATTCCGACGGAGGTTGCTGTAGCCTTGAAGATGTTTAATTACAAGGGAGAAACGATAACAGTTCAGCCGGGAAAGAAACTCCTGCTCGCCTTAGCTGTCGAAAGTAAATTCAAGAACCCTGACCCAAAGAAATTCGTTTTAAACCAGCTCAAATCGATTACTGAAAATTCTGAGGTAAGTATGCTAAAGGCTCATAACAACTGGTGGCAAACTTATTGGAATAAGTCTTCAATATCAATTGAAGATACCGTGCTGATGAAAGCCTGGTACCAGGGATTGTACACAATGGCTGCCTGCAGCCGTGATCCGAAATTTCCCCCGGGATTGTTTGGCTGGACAACCAATGACACCCCGGCATGGAATGGTGATTATCATCTGAATTATAATTTCCAGGCTCCGTTTTACAGCCTCTGTTCAGCAAACCGTCTGGAACAAGCCGCGTCTCACGATCAGCCATTGATTGATTTTATGCCACGCGGAGAGTTTTATGGCAAAAACGCAACAAAAACCCGTGGAATATTATATCCGGTTGGAATAGGCCCGTTAGGTATTGAGGTAACCCGAAATTTTGCGGTGGGTGGTTATCAGAAAAATGACGATATCGAATTTGAGGGATTGTTTTACGGACAGCGTTCCAATGCAGCTTATGGCCTTATCAATATAGCCCAGCGATGGAGGTGCACCTATGATCCTGAATATGGCAAAAAGATTTATCCTTATGCCCTGGCGGTTGCCAGTTTTTGGGAAGATTACCTCAAATATGAAAATGGACGTTATGTGATTTATGGCGACGCGATACACGAAGGGTCGGGAAAAGACAAGAATCCCGTTTTATCGCTTGGACTGATTAGAAATGCACTGGATCTGATGATTGACCTTAGTTCAGCTTTGGAAAAAGATGCAGACCGTCAACCTAAATGGAAAGATATTTTGGCTAAACTAAGTGAGTTTCCTGTTCAAAAGCGAAATGGCAGGGAGGTTTTTCGCTATACGGAGGAGGGTGTTGACTGGGTTGACGGAAATGGTCTGGGGATTCAGCAGATTTATCCATGCAATGCAATTACCCTTGACAGTAGACCAGAATTACTGGTGATTGCACGAAACACAATAGACGTGATGCAACGGTGGCACGACCAGAATACAAGCAATAGTTTCTTTACTGCAGCTATAAGAGTTGGATACGATTCATCTGTCGTTTTAAGAGAGTTGCATAAATATGCCTTACACACTTTCCCCAATGGTTTCCAGTTTGATAATCCCCATGGTATTGAAAATAGTTGCACGGTGACCAATGCAATCAATGAAATGTTCTGCATGAGTGTTGGTAATGTGATTCGTATTTTCAGCCATTTCCCAAACAATCAAACGGCAAGCTTTAAAAATAGCCGGGCATGGGGGGGATTCCTCGTTTCTGCCCGTATAACTGATGGTGTAATTTCAAATATGAGCCTCTTCAGTGAAAAGGGGAAACTTGCCACCTTAGTCAATCCCTGGCCCGGTAAGAACCTGAAATTGGTAAGAAACGGTAACCCGGGAGAAACAATTTCAGGCGAAAGAATCTCTTTTAAAACTTCAGCCAACGAAAAAATCGAATTAATTTGTTTGTAATTGAAAATAAGTCAAAATATGAAAAAACTGGCCCTCTTAATTATTGCTATGTTGTTCCTTACCTCCGCCTTCTGCCAAATTAGTGAGGCTGATCAGCAACGGATGAAATGGTGGCGTGAGGCCCGTTTCGGAATGTTTATCCACTGGGATATGTCGAGTGTAGCCGGAACCGAGATCAGCTGGTCACGATTAGGACCCAAACCACTGGATGGATCATGGGGAGCACCTGCGGGTACCGGAGGTGATTCAATCTATGATAACCTTTACAAGCGATTCAATCCGACAAAATTCAATGCCAGAAAATGGGTCGAAATTGCCAGGGATGCCGGGATGAAGTATTTGGTATTTACCGCTAAACACCACGGTGGATTCTGCATGTGGGATACCAGATATACCGGTTATTCCATTATGAATGCCCCTTACGGGAAAGATGTACTTAAGGAACTGGCAGCTGAGTGTCATAAAGCAGGAATCCGTTTTGGGATCTATTATTCCCCGCGCGACTGGCATCATCCTGACTATGGTATGGGCGATAACAGCAAGTACGAAACTTATATGACCGGTCAACTCAAGGAATTACTTACCAATTATGGACAGGTTGATGTGGTTTGGTTTGACAGTTTCGGAACCGGTGAATCGATCAGTTACTGGCATGCTGACAAAGTTCTGGAACTTGTAAGAAATCTTCAACCTCAGGCAGTTATTAATAATCGTTGCAGTTTTTTTGCTGAAAACATCCCGTCGTTGCAGGCTGATTTTGATACCCCTGAGCAAATAATTGGCTCCTATCAGACAAACCGTAACTGGGAATCGTGCATGTGTGTGGTTGATGCGCCAAACGGAGGGTGGTCATTTCGGAAAGATGGCAAGGTTAAACTATTTTCAGAATGTATCAGAAATCTGGTTGGTTGCGCAACCGGCGATGGTAATCTTCTTTTGGATGTAGGGCCCGATTCGTTTGGTGAAATTCCTGCCGATCAGGCGAACAGGCTGGCGGAGATAGGCCAATGGATCAGAAAGTATGGTTATACGATTTATGGTACTGCAGGTGGTCCGTTTCGAAATGGGAAATGGGGGGGCGGAACTTTCAAAGGAAATAAGGTATATGTTCATCTTTTCAAATCGGCTCCCGATAAAATTGAATTGCCACTGCTTAACGAAAAACTTGTCGAAACAAAAAATCTTTCGGAGACGAACGTGAAGGTAATCACCGAAAATGGAAGAATCAAAATAGTAAGTACACCTAAAGACCGGAATTCTCCCGATACTATTATTGAATTGACATTTGATAAACCTGTAACCAGGGTAGACAACAAATAAATTCCAATCAACACCAATGCAAAAACTATTTAACATGAAAAGATTAAATCTGATTTTTTTAATGCTTGTTACGCTGGTAACATTTGGGCAAAAAAGTTCTGCCCAGGAATCTAATCTGTCTTTTCCTGGTGAAGTGATATGCACACCCCAACCATACTACCGCTACCGGCATGATCAAAAGCCTGGTCGTGAGATCAACCTCGATTTTAAAGGTCAAAAACTTTCCGGAAAGGTGCAGATCGAGGTAATAGCAGACCGGATAACGGAGACCACCGAATTAATACTGCCCATTACGGGGGAATCTTCCAGTCAGATCCTACTTCCCGCAAATGTCGGTCTGAAAAAAGATGCACAGGTTTCCCTAACTATTCGTCAGGGTAAAAATTCATTGAAAAAGAGTTTTATTGTTCCTGTTATGCGGGATTGGACAGTTTATATCTACCCTCACTCTCATGTCGACATCGGATATACCAACACTCAGGCCAATGTAGAGATTCTCCATAAACGGAATATTGACGAGGGGATTAAACTGGCTGAAGCTACAAAAGGTTATCCCGCGGGTTCCCGGTATCGTTGGAATCCAGAAATCACATGGCCGCTAGAACGGTACTGGCAAACCGCAAATTCCGGGCAAAAAGATCATGTGGTGAGTGCTATTAAGGATGGATCTCTGTGCATTGATGCAAGTTATTTAAACTTAAACACGAGCAGCTGTTCGGGAGAAGAGATGTTTCAGGTATTGCGGTTCAGCAGAGAGATGCAGAACCTAACCGGTGTACCCATGAAAACTTATCAGCAGATGGATATCCCGGGGATATCATGGGGGCTATTGCCTGTTATGGCACAACAGGGAGTCCGTTACATCATGATGTGGCCAAACGGCTGCCGCGCCGGTAACGGGCACATGGTCGATGAAAAACCGTTCTGGTGGGTGGGTCCTGACGGGAAGTCAAAGATCCTTTATTTTCAGCCCGGAGGATACGGAAACAGCGGTAGTATGACCAAAGGTGGAACCACCGGTCGGCCATGGTTTGGTCAGCGCGATATGGAAAAGGTTCCTGCTGTTATAAAAACCGACAGTGCCAATGTAAACTTTCTTAAGGAACTGGTAAAACGGGAGCGTAAAGATTATCCATACAACTATTACGTAGTCTCCTGGTGTCTTTGGGACAATTGTCCGCTTGATGCTGATATTCCCGATGCGGTAAGAAAGTGGAATGAACAATATGCTTTCCCTCATCTTCAAATTGCCGGCGGTACTGAGATTATGGAGATGATTGAAAAAAATTACGGCGACAAACTGCCCGTTGTTAAAGGCGACTTTACCGAATACTGGACCGATGGGTTAGGCACTGCTGCAGGCCTCACTGCGATCAACCGAAATGCCAAGGAGCGCCTTGTGCAGGCTGAAACAATCTGGACTATGCTTCGTCCCGGAAAGGGAGCCCCGCGTATTGAATTTGATGACGCATGGCGTTTCATCGCTTTAGGTTCAGAACATACCTGGTGCGCTGAAAACCCGACTGAGCCGTTTTTCCAGGACGCCATCTGGAAAGTAAAACAAAGCTATTTCCATACTGCTGACGAAAAGACACAAACACTTCTTGAAGAAGCTATCGCTCCGGCAACAGACCGGTCAACTGGCGCACTTGGTCCTGCCGAAGGACCTTCTGAGGGGGGAATTGCGGTAATCAATACCCAGTCGTGGCCACACGGTGGTCTGGTTACCCTCTCGAAGGCAGAAAGTTTACGTGGTGACAGGGTAACCGACAGTCAGGGGAAAGATGTCATGTCACAACGACTCTCCACCGGAGAACTGGCCTTTCTTGCAAACGATGTTCCTGCACTGGCTTCTGCCCATTACCAGGTGATGGCCGGAAAATCTCCGCTCAACGAAGGGTGCAGATTGGATGGAACAACAATGATTTCTAAAGAGCTGCAACTAATGGTTGATCCTGTTTCAGGAAATATTATACAACTTCAGCAAAGATCCAATGGACGTAATTTTGCAGATGTAAAAATTAACGGCGGACTCAATGCCTTCCGATGGTTGTCCGGGGACAATGATATTGCAATTGCTGATTCTGCAATTTCAATTTCTACAGTTGAATCCGGCCCGTTGGTTGTCGAATTACGCGTTAACTCTAGAGCAACGGGATGCCGTTCGGTTTCCCGTTCGGTTCGCCTTGTGAACGGGCAGCCTTGGGTAGAGATTTCAAACATTGTGGACAAGCTCCCCCTTCCTGCCAAAGACGGAATCCATTTTGGTTTTGGTTTCGATATTCCCAAAGGGATAACTCATGTTGATATCCCCTGGGGTGTGATGGAGGTTGAAAAAGACCAGCTTCCGGGAGCAAACCGGAACTGGCTCACGATGCAGCGATGGGCCGACATTTCCAATGATAAAGAGGGTGTAACCTGGTGTTCACTGGATGCACCACTCATCGAAAGTGGTTCTATGACCGCTAACCAGTCAGGAACCTGGAGTGGCGAGCGGTTGCCGTGGCTGAAAAAGCTGGAACCGGCTCCGGCAATCTACTCCTGGGTGATGAATAACCACTGGTTTACTAATTTCCCGCTAACACAGGATGGTCCGGTCATCTTCCGTTATCGCATCCTTCCTCACGGGGTGTATGATGTTGCGGCAGCCAACCGCTTTGGTGTGGAACAGGCACAGCCTTTGGTTGCATTTGCCGCCAAAAATAACGCGGTTTCAAAACCGCTGTTTGCAGTTGAAGGATCACCCGCTGTAACAGTTTCAATACTTAAATCAGCAGCTGTAAAGAATTCGGTGATTATCCGCCTACGCTCAGTTTCCACTAAGGATGAACTGGTCAGATTATCATGGCCCGCCGGAAATCCTGCTTCAGTAAATCTCTGCGAAACGGAAGAGGTACCAGGTCTTAAAATCAATAATGAATTTTCGGTCCCTGCAAACGGGATGGCCACTTTAAAGGTTGTTTGGTAATGCATTAATAGATTTGCCTTTACCTTAATTACAATATCTCAAAACAATAAAAAATTGATTAAATTTGGAAATGTAATTTTTTTGCCACCAAAACACTAATACACCAAATTTCACTAATAAAGATTTGGTAAAGGCGGCTTTGGTGCCTTTTTGGTGACTTGGTGATTTGGTGGCATATTTTTCATTTAGGTATTAAGGGAAGCAATAAATTATAAAAATACGAGATTATTTAATTCTTAAAACTAGTTAATTGATGAGTTTCGAACCTAATTATCTCAACCTCCTCCAGGTCCTGAATAATCAGCGGCCTGACCGGTTGCCACTTTATGAGCACCATATTGATGCCCCGTTTATCTCAAAAGTATTGGGTGAAACGATCTCCTCACAAGGGCTGAAAAATCATGAACTCGAAGATTATTACCGGAAGGTGATCGGTTTCTGGAAAGAGATGACTTATGACGGCTTCGATTTTGAGGCGGCGATCTGTGATATCCTTCCCGGTCACGGCGCCATCATGGGTGGAATGGCTGGTCCGATTCAAACCCGTGAAGATTTTAATAACTATCCATGGGACGATATTCCAACGATATTCTGGGAAACCTACACCCCCCATTTTGAAGCGATCCGCAAAACATTACCTGCAGGTATGAAAGCCTATGGCGGATGCGGATATGGAATATTCGAAGCGAGCCAGGACCTGGTTGGTTATGAATATTTATGCGTGATGCAATGCCTCGATCCGGAGCTTTTTGCTGACATATTTAAAAAGATCGGAGACCTTTGGGAGTTGCTCTGGACCGGTGTGATCGACAAATATTCGGATATTTTCGTTTTTTTCAGGATGGGGGATGACCTGGGTCACAAAACCTCCACCCTGCTTGAACCTGATATTATCCGTGAACATATCTTCCCGCAATATAAAAAGGTGATCGACCTGATCCATTGCTCCAATCATAAGTTTTTGCTGCATTCATGCGGCAATATCTTCCCCTTGATGGAGGATATTATCAATCTCGGAATTGATGCCAAACACTCCAATGAGGATCAGATAGCCCCTTTTCCCATGTGGATTGAAAAATACAGCGACCGGATTGGCCTTTTTGGTGGCTTTGACCTTAATCTGCTGGTTCTTGAAAAACCTGAAATTGTTCGTCAGACCGTTTTGGAGCGGGGTGCTCAATATCGGAATACAGCCAAAGGATATGGCCTCGGATCGGGTAACTCAATTCCGGGGTATATTCCCGTCGATGGTTTTATGGCAATGGTTGAGGCAGTAAAGGAAATCAGGAGAAACGAATCAGGCAGTTTTTGATATACTGATTGACAATAAAAAATACAACTTTTCACGCTCTGGAATTCCATCGGCTTCACTGTGTATTTTATGAATTTTCAAACCCTGCTAACCTCTGAGAAATGGAAAATAGTCAAAAAATAGTGCGAAACTGCCTACTCCTCCTGTTGCTTTTCCTTACCTGTTCCGTCCGTGGACAGATACCCAACGAACGATGGAGCACAGACCAGGCCTGGAAATGGTACAACGAAAATCCGTGGATATGCGGATTTAACTATATTCCTGCCAATGCCATCAACTATACTGCCATGTGGGACAAAACCAGCTTTTCACCTGAGGTTATTGAAAGGGAACTGGCATTGGCTGAAACTACTGGTTTCAATACCGTGAGAGTAGTCCTTCAGTTTATAGTTTGGGAAGATGATCCAAAATATTTTGATCAGGTATTCGGGGATTTTCTGTCAATCTGTAAAAGTCATAAGATGAAGGTGATACCGGCATTATTTGACGATTGTGTATTCGGGACAAATGTAGATCCAACCCTAGGGAAGCAACCCGAACCTTTTGACGGATGGTATGCCTGGGCATGGTCGCCAAGTCCGGGACATACGATGGTGGCAGATTCAACAACCTGGTTCAGGCTTGAGAAATATGTAAAAAACGTAATCGGAACCTTTAAAAATGAATCCTCCGTTTTAACATGGGATTTATATAACGAACCTAATGACAAAAGCTTACCCCTTGTAAAAAAAGTGTTTAAATGGGCAAGAGAAGTAGATCCAACCCAGCCTGTAACAATATGCATATTTGGTAATCCGGAATTGACAAAAACAATCGCTGTAAATTCTGATATTATAACATTTCACAACTACTCGCCCAAAGAAGATGTTGAAAAAACGATCCTTTCGCTGAAACAATATAAGCGCCCGATTATTTGTACCGAATGGTTGAATCGTCCTTTGGGATCAACGGTTGAAAGTGTTTTGCCTGTTTTTTCGGGAGAAAAAGTCGGTTGCCTTCACTGGGGATTGGTAAACGGCAAAACGCAAACCAATCTTCCCTGGGGACACCGCCCCGGCGACGGACCATACAACCGGATATGGCAACACGACTTGTATACATCAGATTTTAAGATGTATAGTCCATACGAATTGGAATTATTTAAAAAAACTATCTCCGGATCAAAACTTCTTAAGGTTATTAAGTAGTTGATTCATTTAATTTTAATTCGAATTAGGCTAATGAAAAAGATTCTTTGGTGTTTGAGTGTTCTCTCTCTTTTTGCTCCTTATCTGAAAGCTCAGGATTTTGCCACCTGGCGGAACAATTCATTAACTCTTACCAATGGAGTGGTAACCCGTGAAATTATTGTTGCCAATGGTAGTATCCATACCAAAAGTCTTAAAATCAAGGGTAATGATCTGAATTTTGATTCCAGCGAGTCAAAGGAGTTTTCACTCGAAATTGACGGAAAGATTTGTGACGGGGAATCGGGATGGAATTTAATCTCCTATGTTTCAGCATCTGATACCCGAAAAGGAAAGGGAGCTACAGTGAAACTTCAGGGGTCTAACGGATTTGCGGGTATTGAAGCAGATATTACTTACCTTCTCTATCCTGAACTTCCGGTAATCCGCAAGCAAATAAAACTGTTGAATAATTCAGGAAAGGAGATCCGTATTGAATCATTCGATGTTGAAAAATTAATTCTTGGATTTAGTTTTGTTGAGGCGGTTACCTATGCGAATTATGGCCGTCAGAAACATTTAAGTACCTATGTGGGTGACTGGGACGATCCGGTGATTGCGGTTCATTCCTATTCTCAAAATGCAGGTATCCTGCTTGGAAATGAATCTCCGGGAGTTCTGAAGAGGTCTGCTTACAATACCGGTTACAATAATGCCGATATCGGACTTACCCATAAGGGGGAGAACTATCCTTTTCGGAAATATATCAAAAGTGGTGAAAGCTGGACCACACCCCAGGTTTTTGTTATACCGTACACCGATTCCGCCGATCCGTGGAAGATTATGAATACCTCTCTCGCTGATTTTGTCCGCCGCCATATGGGGCTTCGGATCAATGAGATCGGGAAGCGACCCACAATCATGTATAATAACTATGTTCCATTTAATGACAATTTTAAAGACACTTTGCTTGTAACACTTTCCAATCTGGCCTCGGAATGTGGAATCAAACAATTTGAAATTGATTGTGGATGGCATACTTCAGAGGGTAATACCGGAAAATCGGTTTCATGGATTGAAAACACGGGTGACTGGATTCCGGATGACGCAAAATTTCCCAATGGATTGAAGCCGGTTTTTGATACAATACGAAGAAATGGGATGGAACCGGGTTTATGGATCAGTGTTGGGTCTTCATCAGGTAAATCAAAAGTATTTCACGACCATCCCGAATGGGCAGTCAGGAATGAAAAGGGGGTGCCTGTCGATTTGCATACCACAGGGGGGATCGACCTGAATACGATGTGTTTTGGTACAGAATGGACCGGCTATATCAAAAAGAAGATCCTTGATTTAGTCAAAAATGAAGGGCTTGGCTTTGTTAAGCTCGATCTGACTGTGGCGACCAGCGCCTATGTCACCGATTATAAAAAATCGGGCTGCAGTGCCAAAGATCACCCTTATCATAAGGATCGGGAAGAATCGTTGATTGTAATTTATGAGCGGTTGTTTCAATTATTTGATGATTTACATGCCGAGGCTCCCAATCTCTATATCGATTGTACCTTCGAAACAGCGGGTAAGCTTCAGCTCATTGATTATGCTTTTTGTGAGCATGCAGAGGGGAACTGGCTTACAAATATAGGGGAATCATATCCGGTGGGAGCTTTCCGGATCCGAAATTTAACATGGTGGAAATCGCCGGCAATCCCGGCAACATCCCTTATTATTGGGAATTTGCAAATGGATAGCCCTGAGTTTATCCAGGAACTCAAAACTCTTATTGGCTCATTTCCCATTGTACTAGGCGATCTCCGGAAATTATCCGCAGAAAAAAAGGTTGAAATCCGGCAATGGACAGACTGGATTTCAGCGATGCAGAAAAAATACAATTATGACCTCTTCAGGCAGGATCTACCCAGCTTTGGAGAGCCCACTGTAGGGTCGTGGGATGCCTGGTCACGCATCAATACCGATACCCAGGAGGGTGGGATCGTTGGAATCTTCCGTGAGGGGTCACTCGACGACCAACGCACTGTGTCCGTTCCGGGATTAACCAGAAACAAACGGTATCGTGTAAAACAGGCACCTTTGGGGGAGAAAGTTATTGAAATGACAGGAAGTGATTTGGAGGAGGCTGGATTCAGAGTCAAAATGGAAAAGAAATATGACAGCAAATTGTTTGAGATTGAGCTGATCAGGGAATAAAGTGTAACAAATGTTACAGTTGCCTTAAAAAGGTATTCACTATCGTCCTGCAAAAATTTTAAGATTCTTCGCTACACTCAGAATGACAGTAAGTTATGGGGTTAGAAGGCGAAGGGGGTTGAAGTGGCCTCGCCACTTCAACCC
>CAIVCR010000085.1 GCA_903904515.1 uncultured Bacteroidia bacterium | reverse complement strand
GACATCGATGAGCCAACGGCTGAAAAATGCAGAGACATCCATGTTATAAACCGCAGTGCGCATAAAAAACTGCGCATCACCTGTATAACCGCACCGTTCGTTGCGCTGAGGACAGTCTGTGGGAACACCCATATAGTTTCCCCTCTGGGACCAGAGGATATTTTGCGCCAACCTGTTGATTAAAGGGTCAGAACACATGAAATGACCAGTTTCGGGGCAGTCGCTATGAAAAACAATCCCCGTAAGGCTCTCCAGGCCGGGCTTCTGCTTTAAACCCCGAACCTCTACATACTGAAATCCATGATATGTGAAATTGGGTTCGAAAGTCTCTTCACCGGTTCCACTGAATGTATAACGATCAAGCTGAATGCGGTGGTCACTCAAGACAGTCAGATTACCCAGAAAGACCGTGCCGTCTGGATTTCGCATCTCGCCATGCTGCAAATCGATGGTCTCTCCCGCTTTTCCATGGAATTTAAACCGGCACCATCCTACGATATTTTGATCGAAAGCAAAGACATAAATCCCGGGCTTTGGCTCGGTAATGGCGACTGGCTTTATTTCCTGAGTTACCCTGATCGGATCACCACGTTGCGAAACAAGTTTACCAACTTTGAAATCTGTCACTTCTTTTGGTGTAGTTACCTCAGACCAGTTTGTCTCATTGAAGGCGGGGGTATCCCAGCCTTTAAATTCCCTGCGTCCATCATAGGTAACCCCTTCATAAATCCCGGCAAACTGAAGCGGTCCTTCAGCCGTCCCATGCCAGGTGCCATCCGACACGCAGGTCTGGCGGGTACCGTTCGTAAATTCAATTTCCAGTTGGGTCAAAAGCAGGGGTTCCTTACCATATATTGCTGACAGACTATCTTTCCAGTGCTGCCATCCGCCGCAATACCAGCCATTCCCAAGTATGGCGCCTAATGCGTTTGAACCCTTTCGTAACATGGTGGTGACATCGTAGGTCTGATACTGCACCCGTTTGTTGTAATTTGTCCATTCCGGAGCAAGCAGGTGATCTCCCACACGCTGACCATTGAGCCGCAATTCGTAAAGTCCCAGAGCCGTGACATAAACCGTAGCCCGCCGGACAGCCTGATCAATCCGGAATGTCTTGCGCAAATAGCGTGGCCTGGCCCATTTTGTAGTGACCGGATCATGAACACCTATCCATTTAGCCTGCCAATCTTTTGAATCGAGAAGACCCATTGACCAAAATGCTGGCTTACTCCACCCGGATGGTTTCCCTTTTGAGTCCCAGAGGCGCACTTTCCAAAAGCATGACATCCCGCTTTTCAGAGGTTTACCGGTATATTCCAGTTGGATGGTCTGATCGGATGAGACCTTGCCTGAGTTCCACAGATCCCCTTCCTGGAGAGCAAGTTTTTCAGCCGAGGTGGCTACAAGTACTTCAAATGCAGTCTGACGCTCTCCGCGAACGGAAGACTCAATAATCCAGCTTAACCGCGGATTCACAACATCAATACCCAGAGGATTAGTAAGATATTCGCAACGCAGGTTTTGGATAGAAACACCAGCTGCAAAAAACGGAGATGCAAGAATTGCAAAGAAAAGAAGAAGTAGTTTCATTGCCAGGGGATAGATTAAGCAGAAAACTTTAAAATGGGTTATAAAATAAAAGCAAAGAAATTGTGCTTTGCGAGAAAAAAATAGCTGTAAAAAGGTCGCGCTAAGACCGCCAAGTGATGCAAAGAAATAAAACTTATCCCTTATTTCGCTAACATATGCCAACTATACACCCTTTTCAAATCAGGCAGTAGCTTTAATTTTTCGAGAGCTGCACCTGTAATTTTAGTTTCGTTTAAGTTGAGTGCTTCGAGGTGGATTAACCCTTCGAGCTGATGGGTGATCTGATCGGTAACGGGATTTTTCTCCAGCCTTAACTTTTCAAGATTGGTCATCAGGGGTAAAAAATCAAGCTCATTTTCTGTCAATCCATTGCCTGAAAGATTCAGCCAGATCACGTTTTTCGCAACCGCTTTCAGGTTCGGTTTTAGGCTGCTTAGTTTAGCACCGGAACCGGCGGGTAAGGTAATATCGAGCATTACCGGCTTATGGTTCATCACGCGGACATTTAAACCCATATTCCGGAGCGTGTCGATAAGGTTATTATTAAAATTCATTGGGATGTCCGGATTAACTTTAGGCTCAGGACTGAGAGCCAATTCATCCCCTTTAACACCTTCTCCCAATCCTAAAAACCGCGCAACCTGAGGTTTTATCGCTTCAACATCTTTGAGTACTCCAATTTTCACACTCTTCATAGCCATCCCCTTCTCAATCCACCACCTGATGATGCTGGTCTCCTCCGGGGTTAATGGTGTTTTGCCGTCGGCAGGCATATGCTTTTCATTCACAGGATCGAGCATAATCCGGTTGTATAGTTCGCTTTTAGCCAGGTTACCACCCACCACAACCGACTTACTCTTTCCTCCCTTGATCAAACCATCAAAGGTCTGAACCGATAATTCGCCCTTCATCTTACCCTCGCGGTGACACTGAGCGCACTTCTTATTTAGGATTGGCTGAACGACATCTTCAAAGAGCAGGGCCTCCTCAACATTGACCGGCTTCTTCACCGCCCGATCGCCAATAATATTCAGCGAAAGGTAATCACCGCCATGTGTAAGAGAACCACCCAGATGGCCGGTGTAGGTCACTACCAGCAAAAGAATCAGGCACAACGCAGAAAATATCCTGCGTTGTGCTGAAATTATTTTCTGGAATGGTTTGGTTGTCAATAAAAACAAGAATCCAGATATAACGGTTAAAGCAATCCCCCCAATTTTATGGTTCAAGAGTGTCTGAGGATCATAGTCACCACTTAGCGACAACAGATACCCAAATACGGATGCCAAAGCTGCCGAGAGGAAGCCGAGCAATAATATCAATGAGACTGCCGGTCTGAGCTCCTGGTATTTCCTGAACCAGGATAAAATCTCAAACAAGACGGCCAACATCAAAAAACCGATTGGCAGGTGGACAATCACCGGATGGAGATGTCCCGCAAAAGTTGTTATATCGAGTATCCTCATTAAACCCGGGTTAATTTAATTGGCGGTGTTTGATTGGCATTCCACTGGCAGATATAGAGATTCTTGTCGTCATCGACGCACACATCATGACAATGCTGAAAAAGCTGACCAGGTGCCTGCAGTGTCTGCTGCAAGCTATTGTTGCTATAAACCGGGGCATTTCCTCCGGGATTGGAGACCACCCTGTTTTTCTGGTCAAGGATTGTCACAAAGCCGCTGGCACCGCCAATCATCTTCCCTTCTGCGTCTTTTGACCAGCATACCCCCGCATAAATATGATTATCATTCAATACCGGCCGGCAAACATACATTCCCGGCATATCGATCCGATGGAGAAATTTGCCATCCAGGGTAAACACCTTAAAGCAATTTTCCTCCCTTGAGGTGACGATAAGGGTTGGATTCATCTTATCCCTTGAATCAATGGCAACACCATGTGCACAATGAAAATTGAGGTCAGGATTGCTGTTGTTATGTCCTCCAAAATGGCGGATATATTCCCCTTTGGTGTTGTACTGAATTACATAATCAGAGCCATACCCGTCGGCTACATAAATATCGCCGTTGGGAGCAATTGCGGTCTCGGTAGGCATGAATTTTTCATTATCCTTATAGATGCCGATTGTCCTGGGGTGTCCAATGGTGAAAATAATCCGTCCCGTTAAATCGGTCTTCACAACTTGTCCGGCCTGTGGAGTCCAGTTGCCGGATCTGTCCTGAAACC
This sequence comes from uncultured Bacteroidia bacterium, assembly GCA_903904515.1. GTDB lineage: Bacteria > Bacteroidota > Bacteroidia > Bacteroidales > Prolixibacteraceae > JAAFHB01. The sequence continues at coordinate 15,166 of CAIVCR010000085.1, read as the reverse complement.
ATCCGCAATCGACGATGAATAAGAAATCCTCTCCCCCCTCTTTGGAAAGTGAGAGGCCATGACCGCCGGGCCATGCAGTACCCCAGTAGTCGAGCAGTTTGCCAGATTTATCAAAAATCAGGATGTTGTTGTGAACATTATCCCCCAGCATAATAAGCCGCCCCTTGCTGTCCTGCACCATCTCGTGACAGTTGAAAACGGGATTGCTGTTGATGCTGATCTTTGCCCACCCTTTATCAACTTTATATTTGAATTCACCATGGCCGATGAGTTCGTCTGCCGGATCGGGGGTGCCTGGCAAAATTGAAAACCCGGAAGTTGGGATGGCCATCGCCACGGCCGAAGCGACGGCTGAATTTTTAAGGAAATCTCTTCTTGAAGTCATGATATTTAATGGTTAATGAATTAATGGTTAATTATATAATGAACCCGCTTCGGGGTTCCTAACTGTTTGCTCATTCTTCGAAGCCGTATCAAAAGTCATTTTAGTCGCAATATACATAAGCTATAAACAAAGAATACAAATGTAATGTATTGTATTTCTGACTCTTGTGATCTTTGTGAAATTCTCTTGTGACCATTGTGGTTAACTTATTTTACTTTTTATACAACTTCTATTCATATTCAAGTCCGCTGGACTTGTGTTTTGTGCCAATCCGCAAAGGGTATTATTTGAATTACAGTGGATACTAACCCATTGAAGAGATAATACATAACACATTAAACGGAAAAGGGTTTAAAAATTTCTTTCCATTTTGAAATTAGTTTCAAAATTTGGGAACGACCTAACTAATAAGAACACTATAATGTCGTAATTATTGACTCCATCTTTCGACCTCCCCCAACCTCTCACTTCGGCTGCGCTCAGTAACCCCTGCCTCCCCCAACCCCTCCCTCCCCCTAACCCCTCCAAAGGCGGGGAAGGGAGGGGAAAGGAGGGGAGAAAGGCACTGATCACTGGCCAAAAGTCTCCCCTTTGGGGAGATTTAGAGGGGTCAAAAGCAGATATTTTAATTAGTAAATTATATCTTTCCGATTACTTAGGTTAATATATCCCTCACCACATTTCCCTGAACATCGGTCAACCGGAAGCGCCTCCCCTGGAATTTAAAGGTTAGCCGTTCGTGATCGACACCCAGCAGATGCATTAAGGTAGCCTGGAAATCGTGCACATGCACCGGATTCTTAACGACATTATAGCTGAAATCATCCGTTTCGCCATAGCTGATTCCCGGTTTTACACCTGCACCGGCCATCCACATCGTAAAACAGCGCGGGTGGTGGTCGCGGCCATAGTCGTTTGGCTGAAGCTTCCCCTGTGAATAAACGGTTCTACCAAATTCACCTCCCCAGATCACCAGGGTATCTTCGAGCAATCCTCTTCTTTTAAGGTCTTTAACCAGGGCGGCTGTGGCCTGATCGGTATCTTTGCACTGTTTTTTTATCCCTGCAGGGAGTCCTCCGTGATGGTCCCACCCCTGATGGTAGAGCTGGACAAATTTCACATCCTTCTCGAGTAATTTTCGGGCCAGGATGCAATTAGCGGCGTAAGTGCCCGGGTCCCGGCTGTCGGGACCGTAGAGCTCAAACACCTCATCCGGCTCACTTGAAGTATCCATCACTTCAGGGACGGAGGTCTGCATCCGGTAGGCCATTTCATATTGCGAAATCCGTGCCTGAACTTCGGGATCACCATACGGCTCATTTTGCATCGTATTTAATTTCGACAGGTAGTCAAGCATCTCCTTCCGGTCTTTTCCATCATATCCTTCGGGATTATCAAGAAACAAAACAGGATCTTTTCCTGCCCTGAACTGAACACCCTGGTGCTCGGAAGGGAGGAAGCCATTTCCCCACAACCTTGCATATAACGGTTGATCTTTCACTCCATTTTTAGAAACCAGCACAATAAACGTGGGGAGGTTTTTATTATCAGATCCTAATCCATAGCTTACCCATGATCCAATAGAGGGTCTTCCGGGTAATTGTGTGCCAGTCTGAAAAAAGGTGATTGCCGGATCGTGGTTAATCGCCTCTGAATGGATTGATTTTATGATGCACAAATCGTCCACTACCTGAGCCGTATGGGGAAGTAATTCGGAGATCCAGGTTTGTGATTGGCCATACTGACTGAATTTATACGCAGAAGGGACCACCGGGAAAATACTTTGGTTCGCACTCATGGCTGTCAGGCGCTGTCCCTGTCGTACCGAATCAGGGAGTGGCTGACCGAACATGCCGGCCAGTTTGGGTTTGTAGTCGAAAGTCTCAAATTGCGAAGGACCCCCACTCATAAAGAGATAAACCACCCGTTTTGCCTTAGGTGCAAAGTGGGGAATTGCACGCAGAATCTCCTCCTCAAGAGTCGCTGTAGCCAGGTCGTTAGTTACCACACCGCTAACTTTACCCAAAACACGATTGCCGATCAGTGAACCCAGGGCCAGAGCGCCAAGGCCCAAAGATGTTTTGGTAAGAAAATTACGGCGGTCCAGTTTTCGGTTCAGCTGGTTAAATTCGGGTGAATGTAACCTGAATGATTCGTTATGATTATCGCTCATGATTTATCGTTTGGTTAAGGTGGCATCAGAATTCAGGATTACGCTCGCAACAACTGCATTGGCAGCCACCAGTGCAGGTTCAAGATTTCTATTTACGGCATATTGTCCGGCGGATAACCAACCTTTGGTTTTTTGGGGATCATTTCTGAATTTGGTAAGTTCGCTCAATTGAAGCCTCTTCAGCAATTCAAGTTCTGGTCCGTCCGGGACAATTCCTGTCAATTTCCGGTAGATTTCGGTAATTCCCTTACCGGGATCGCTAACCCCTGAAATTTGTTCCCCCATCACCTTAGCCGCCTCAACAAAAGTCGGATCGTTCAACGTAACAAGTGCCTGAAGGGGTGTATTTGTTTTTTGACGGCGCACCACACAATAACTCCGCGAGGTGGCATCGAAGGTTGCCAGTGTCGGATTAGGTACAGATCGTTTGATCACCACATATAACCCACGTCTGTAAACATCATCACCCTTGTCTGCCTGATAAGTTGTATTGTTAATTTCCCATAATCCACCAGGCTGATAAGGTTTTACACTTTTACCTCCGATTTTTGAGTTCAGCAATCCGCTGGCCAGCAATGTATTATCGCGGATCATCTCGGCAGACAACCGTACGGATGGGCCGTGTGACAATAGCCGGTTCTCAGGATCTTTGGTCAGAACAGCCGGAACTGCTTTTGAATCCTGGCGGTAGGTAGCCGACATGGCAATCAGCTTGCACAACTTCTTTGTATCCCAGCCAGATTCCAGGAATGTTACCGCAATCCAATCGAGTAATTCAGGATGACTCGGCATCTCACCCTGGTTCCCAAAATCTTCCGATGTTTTAACTAAACCGGTTCCGAAGAAATTCTGCCACATCCGGTTTACTGCCACCCGTGCTGTGAGCGGATGGTTGGGATTGGTGAGCCATTGGGCTAAGCCATAGCGGTTTTTGGGCAATTCTTTGGGGAAAGGGAGGATCGATTCAGGTGTATTGGGAAATACCTCCTCCCCAAAAGTATCATAATTACCCCTTTTCAGAATAAAGGTTCTCCTCGGCTTTGGCATATCCTGCATCACACTTAACTCTGGAATGTTCGCCATCGAATCGGACAAAACTGTCCGAATTTGTTGCAAGTTCTTAAGATCCGCCAGAATACCTGGGTCAACGGCAGACTGGTAATAATCGTTCAGGGATGTTAATTCACCTGCAGATAACTGTTCCGGTTCCTTCACCGCAAGGGAGGTCCAGGAAGTCTGACCGGCAATGACCTTGATCTCAGGCTCGGTCAGTGTCCGGTTATAAACCAGTATATCATCCACTTTCCCCCCTTTGAATCCAAGACCCCGATCCCATGCACCTATCTGAAGTCCAGACTGATCCTTTGAATTCATAAGTATATCCTTAGTCAACTGGTCCATGGCGGTCTCCAGTTCAAGTTCCCTTCCATCCTGGTATAATCTCAATCCCCTGGCTTTGGATGATCCATCATAGGTCATTGTGAGCTGAAACCACTGATCGCGTGGAACAGGCTGTTGGGTGATTTTAGATAATGCATTTGAAGGTGCCGCATGGGAAATATTTACAGAAAACCTGTCGTCTTTAAGGTACAAATGGTATCCGCGGAAATTATACAACCGTTCGGCAATACATTTGTGAAAGATCACCCCTTCCTTAAAATCTTTGGGGACAAATAACCGGATGCTAATGGAAAAGGGGTCTCCCTTTCTGAAAACACCCACCGGGTTAAGATCAAGCCACTCGTCTCCATTAAGAACCAGAGCTTTCCCCGCTTCCCTGGGTGCAAATACCACTTTGTCTCCGGCTAAACCTTCCAATCCCCGTTTCATTGCCCCCTTCTGTTTCGGCTTAACAGAATTCTTTAACGACCCGTTATCAAAATTAAACTGCGCCTGAAGTCCTGCCAGGGGAATCTTCTCCTTTTCAAGTTGTCTGTATTTCTTTGCCTGAATCCAATTTTTAAAACCGGGATCGGAATTTTTTAAGCTTTGTGCCAATTTTTGTTCCTGGGTGGCAATCTCCTTTTTCATCTCCTCAATCATCGTCTCTTTCTCTTTTGAGGGGAGTAAAATGGCAGGTGAAGGGGTCGCATCATCCCACGAAATCTGACCCGCCTCCTTCACCCGATTGAAGAAGCTATACATCTCGTAGTAATTTTTCTGCGAAATGGGATCGAACTTATGGTCGTGACACTTGGCACACCCGATGGGAAGTCCCATGATGGCGACTCCTGTAGTGTTTACACGGTCGATAACATATTCATTCTGAAACTCCTCCTCAATAATTCCCCCCTCCATATTTTGCTGATGCAGACGGTTAAAGGCGGTAGCAATAACCATCTCTTTTGTCGGATTTGGCATCAGATCGCCAGCCAACTGCCACTGAATAAATTGATCGTACGGGAGATTTTTGTTAAACGCATCGATCACCCAGTCACGGTAGGGGGTCATATCCCTGAGCCGGTCAACAGTATATCCGTAGGAGTCGGCAAAGCGGGCAAGGTCAAGCCAGTCGACGGCCATTTTCTCTCCAAACTGAGGCGAGCTGATCAGACGGTCAACCTGCTTTTCGTAGGCTCCCGTGGTATTATCCGTGTTAAAGGCATCCAGTTCTGCGATCGTTGGCGGGAGACCCGTGAGGTCTAAAGAGACTCTTCTCAACAACAACTCTTTGGAGGCCTGTTTTGAAGGTTGGATTTTTTCCTTCTCAAGGGTATGCCCGATAAAATTATCTATCGGATTTATGACCCACCCCTTTTGTTTTATCGCCGGAACATCCGCCATTTCCGGTTTTACAAATGCCCAGTGAGGCTTGTATTTTGCACCCTGTTCAATCCACTTGATCAGAATAGCCTTTTCCTTCGGGGAGAGGGTGAGACGGGACTTATCTGAAGGCATTTTGTAGTTTGGATTCTCTGATATAATCCGGTGAAATAGTTCACTCCCGTTCAGACTTCCCGGATCAATAGCCACTTTATCCGGATTTTCAGGCAATTTACCATAGGCAAAAGATTGAATATCCAATCGTAACCCAGCTTTTTGCTTTGCCTTGTCAGGACCATGACACGAGAAGCATTTATCGGACAAAACAGGTTTTACGTGAAGGTTATAATCGATCTTATCCGGAAGGTTTTCATACGCAGCCAATACATCCTGCGGAAGTTTTGGGGAACAGGAAACCAGCAGAAATCCTGCAATCAGGGAGAAGAGATAAATAGGTCGTTTAAAAATCATTTGAGTGTACTATTACTTTGTAATTGGACCTTTTAGCACTGTTGTATCCCCGTCAAGTGCCGGAACCTGGTACCCGCCGGCCTCAATTTCAACTTTGGGAAATAATTTTTTCAGGTTATTCAATTCCTCTGCTGATATGGAAGTTTGGTACAGATAAAGCTGACGCAGGTTTTTAAGTCCTTTTAACTGTTCTACCCCTTTAGCCGAAACATTCGTCCCCCCAAGATTCATAAACTTAAGTTCTTGTATTTTAATTAGTTGTGGCAATCCCTGATCCGTTATTTTTGTCTTCTGAAGATGTAACATCCGCAGATTACTTAGCTTTCCAAGAGATTCAAGGGCATCATCCGTTACTGCCATATTTCCGAGCTTCAGCCAAATCAGCTGTTTCTTAACAGGTTCCAGCAACTGCAGATCCTTCGGATTAAAACCTTCCACTGCCACAAAATTTGCCGAAAGGTAATTGCTGTTTTGGGCAATAGGGACAACGGCTATTCCCCGCTCCTTTAGTTTCTGAATAGCTTCTTCTGATCCTTTCTCAACCGGCTGTTCCGGGACATCCGAAAGTGGAATCTCCTCAACTGCTTTTTCGGATTCCAGCGATTTTAAGATTGATTTAATTTTATCACTTTGTTCGAGCTCTTTTACTTTACGGTCGAAATTGGCACCTGTGCTTATCCACCAATTCAGCAAATCAATATCCTGCTTCGTTAGCTGTGGCTTTTCAGGAGGTGGCATATGATCCTTATTTTCCCTGGAGAGGAGTATTCTTTTCATCAATGCGCTTTCCAACGGTTTACCTGCAATTACTGCGGCACCATCTTCGCCCCCTTTTAAAATAAAGGAGGGATCATCGAGCCTAAGTCTTCCCTTCTGTTTATTGGGGCCGTGACAGGAGAGACATTTTGAGTCCAGAATTGGCTTTATGATCGCAGTGTAAGCAACGGTCTCCTGGACATTGGGTATTGGTTTGCCAAAAGGATCACTCCCGCCGCCCCCTGATGAAAAGGCCTTTGTCAGAAAATCTGACCCATGTGTTATTGATCCACCCAAATGGCCGGTGATCATTACAAGTAATACCATAAGTCCGGCTCCCCACCTGGTTTCCCTGTTCTTCAAATGCAAATACAAGACAATTGCCGAAACTATTGCAACAGCAATCGCATACCACTGGTGTTTAAACAGAAGGGTACTCTCATAACTATCGGTTTTTGACAGCAGGAATCCTGTGACGCACGAAGCGACAGCACTTACCATTCCCGTAACAAGAGAAATGGTAATCGCTACCTTTAATGACTTAAACCGGTCATATACTGATAGTGCTATAAATAGTGCCGCAAGCATTAGTATGCCAACCGGCATATGAACCAGCACCGGGTGAAATCGGCCAATAAATCCGGCAACGTTGAATGCTAATAAAATCATGCTTAATTGGTTATAAATAATCAGGAGTATCGCTTTCTGAGTAAATTCATCATATACACATTGATGGCCCACTGATCGCCCAGAGGCTGCCTGGTATAAGGGAGAGTCGGCATATAATCCGCAGGCCCAAATTCAGTAAGAAAAGTCATCCGTTCCCCTTTTTCCCGTTTCCGTTCAACTACTTTATCCCACCACTCAAAATGTTGTTTCACGGCTGCTTCCCATTCCGGAGCCCTGGGATCGTTTACCTGAGGCCCTTCCGGGTGACCAATCCTTGCATGGATATGATCGGTTCTTTCCAGGGCAAGTGCGACGGTCTCCTTCTGATCGGAAAGGAGACTTTCGTGCACATTGCACCAGTGCGAGATATCCAGGGTCAGCCTTAAATCGGGACATCTTTCAATAAACTGCCGTGCAATATGTGCCGCAAACAACATTCTGCCGCGGTGCGTTTCGTGCAGGATTGGGATTCCGGTTTCTTTGGTAAGCGCCGTGGTGTGCTCAATAAACTTTAGATTTTGCTCAAACGTAAAATGATCCCTGCCGGAATGATTGTTAATGTATAAAGGTCTCTGAATATGCTGACGGGCTGCGGCATCCACCATTTTCTGATAAAAATCCAGGTGTTCTTTCGGGTTAACCTGTGATCCGCCGCACAAAAAACCAACTTCGAGCATATGATTTTTTAATGCCGGAAACATTTCATCCTGCGCTTTTTTATCGTTGGGCCACCACAACTCAACTCCGTCATACCCCTCGTTTTTTGCCTTGGCGCAAAACTGCTCCATCGATCCGTCAAAGCCCCAGTTGGTAGCCATGATCTTAAGTTCGTACTTATTATTCTTAGATTCTAAAGGTTTATCTGCGTTAGAAAATGCCTCTAAGGACGACATTAACATTGCAGCAGAGGCTGTTGCTGAAGTGCGGATAAAATTTCTTCTGTTTTGTGCCATAGGTTATAGGATAGAATTTTAAGCTATAATTTCGTTAATCACCTTGCCGCTAAGATCGGTCAGCCGGAAGTTGCGACCCTGCGATTCGAAGGTTAATTTCTCATGGTCAAAGCCCAGCTGATTTAATATTGTGGCCTGGATATCGTATGCTTCAGTTTTTCCGCTAACGATATTATAGCCAATCTCATCGGTTTCTCCATAAGTTACCCCGCCTTTGATTCCTCCCCCTGCCATCCACATATTGAATGCTGCCGAATGGTGGTCTCTCCCTTTGAAAGGCATCTTTTTCCCCTCGCGGTTCTCCTGCATCGGTGTCCGTCCAAATTCCTGACCCCAGATCACGAGCGTCTCATCGAGTAATCCACGTTGTTTTAAATCGAGCAATAAGGCTGTAATGGGCCTGTCCACTTTACGACATTTATTCACCAAGCCGATATCTACTGCATTCCCTGCTGAATCGCCGTGGGTATCCCATCCCCAGTCGAAGAGCTGCACAAAACGAACCCCTTTTTCGACAAGCTTCCTGGCAAGCAATACGTTATTTGCAAAGCTTGTCTTACCCGGCTGGGTGCCGTACATCTCATGAATATATTGCGGTTCATCATTGATATTCATCACATCGGGAACCGAAATCTGCATCTTATAGGCCATTTCGTACTGCGAAATGCGTGACAGGATTTCAGGATCCTTATATTCAGCATATTGCTCCTGATTTACTTTATTGATCGCATCAATGGAGGCCTTCCGTAAATCGCGGTCCATCCCCGATGGGTCTTTGATAAAAAGTACAGGATCCCCTTCACTCCGGCACTGCACTCCCTGATAAACACTGGGCAAAAACCCGCTCCCCCAGACGCTCTTTCCGGCATCGGGATTATTACCTCCAGAGGTTAAGACAACAAAGCCGGGTAAGTTTTTATTTTCGGTACCCATGCCATAGGTCACCCACGCTCCGATGCTGGGTCTTCCCAATCGTGCCGATCCGGTATGCATGAGTAATTGCGCGGGTGCATGATTAAACTGGTCGGTTGTAACAGCATTGAGCATCGCTATCTCATCAGCTACGGTTGCCAGGTGGGGCAGGTTATCCGACAGCCATAAACCACTTTTCCCATGCTGACGGAAAACAGCCTGCGGACCCAGCATTTTTGGTACACCGCGGATAAACGCAAATTTCTTCCCTTCAAGCAAAGATTGCGGACAATCGAGCCCATCGAGCTTGGCCAGTTCAGGTTTGTAACTAAACAGTTCAAGTTGCGAAGGGGCTCCTGCCATGTGAATATATATCACAGATTTAGCCTTACCCGGAAACTGTGGAGGCCTGGAAGCCAGTGGATTAGAGGCATCAAATAGTGTGTGAGCGGATGCCGAAGATTTACCAAAGCAACCACCAAGTAACGATCCCAGCGCCAGCGCTCCGAAACCCATCGCCCCGTCCTTTAGAAAATGGCGGCGTGTATATTGCTGTAAAACTGCATGTTCAGCCTCTTTTGATAATTTTTGATTTTGTCTCTCGCTCATCTTCGTTAGTTTTTATTCAGCCACTCATCCATATTCAGCATCGCACTCGCGACCATAACCAAAGAGGCGGATTCAGGATCGGGTTTATCGTGGATGCCCAACATCTGGGCACTCCCCTTCGGATCATTTTTATATTTGTTAAATGAGGTATCGTAAAGCTCTTTGAGTGCATTTAACCTCCCCTCAGAGATTGGTTTGTACATCATGAGTTCATACCCTTTGGCAATCTTCTTGTTGACTTCACCTCCACCCAGTTCATTCATCCGTGAGGCAAAATATCTTGCCATCACGAGATAGGTCGAATCGTTGAGCGTGGTTAAGGCCTGCAACGGTGTGTTTGTCCTGATGCGCCGGGTAATGCAAACCTCCCTTGCTCCTCCATCAAAGGTGATCATTGAAGGATAGGGAGCGGTCCTTTTCCAATAAGTATAAACGGCCCGCCTGAACTGATCCTCCCCTTCACTGATCTTCCACAGATCACCACTGTAGGGCGAGCGCCAGATCCCCTCAGGCTGAAAAGGCATCACACTCTTGCCGTACATCTTACTGCTCAGCACATTGCTCACAGCCAAGCCCTGATCCCTGATCTGTTCGGCTGACAATCTCACCCGTGGACCCCTGGCATAAAATTTATTATTCGGATCTTTTTTAAGCAACTCTTCGGTTACCTTTGAATCCTGACGGTATGTGGCAGATAAAACCATCTCTTTGAGTACTTTTTTCACACTCCAGTTAAAATCGTGCATAAACTTCCACGACAAATGGTCGAGCAATTCCCGGTGAGTGGGTGGGATCCCCTGCGAACCCAGATCTTCCAGTGTTTCAGCCAATCCATATCCAAATAACTGTTCCCACAGACGATTAACCAGGGTGCGTGCAACAAGCGGATTTGCCGGGTCTGTAAGCCACATGGCCATTCCCAGTCTATTTTTTGGTGCTCCGGCGGGCATTGGATTCAGGGTATGAGGGACATCCGGGGTGACCTCATTCCCCTTAACAGACCTGTTCCCCCGGACAAATACATGGGTAGCCCTGAACTGATCCGAATTGTTTTCAACCATGACCGGAATCGTCTCTACGGGTGCATGCATGAGCTCATTAAAACTATTGGAGGCCATCTCGAAACCGGGTTTCCCTTTACCCGGAAATTTCTGATCAAACCACAGCCAGTCAAACATCACACCCGTCTCTTCAGGACTTTTTAAGGAGGGGTTATAAAACTTAAAATATAAGGAATGTTTCCCTTGAGCCGATGGCAGGTCGGCTGTTCCAATTTGCCAGGAACCTTTATTTTCGCGATTTACCAGGGGGATCGTTTTAAGTAACCGGCCATTCAGGCTGTCGAGATAAATCGTCCATTTCCCACCGTTAATATTAGTATGATAGCGAAAAATAAGCTGATCTTTCTGATCTAAAACCACATTCTTTAACCGGCAAGTCCCCTGGTTTCGCAAACCCGCAGAACAATCGAGTAATGCACCATTTACAAACTGATCGCATTTCAGGGTATTGATGGAAGGCTGCCAGGTTTTCAGAAATTTATAATACTTTTTCCCCTCTGCCAGCGAAACATTTTTGCCCAGCCACTCAACCACCGAATTTAGTTTTAAACTGTCTGCCTTATTATATTGGCGTAATAACGGGTATTCCAAATCTGAATCTTCATCACGGCTGTTGTTGAAAAAGGCCATGAATTTGTAATACTCCTCGTGTTTAAAGGGGTCATAGGGATGACTGTGACATTGCACGCAGTTAAAGGTTGTTCCCAACAGCGCACCCCAGGTTGTATTCACACGATCAAGTACTGCGGCGGTTCTGAACTCCTCATTATCTGTTCCCCCTTCATCATTGGTCATCGTATTACGGTGAAATGATGTGGCGATATATTTGGCATCGTCGGGATCAGGCATGAGGTCTCCGGCAAGCTGTTCCATCAAAAAATTGTTGTATGGCTTGTCTGTATTAAAGGCATGGATCAGCCAGTCACGGTATTTCCAGATCGTGCGGCTTCCGTCTTTTTCATACCCTTTTGTATCGGCATATCGTGCAAGATCGAGCCAGAGCGAGGTCCATCGCTCGCCATATCCTGGGGAAGCAAGCAGACCATCTACTAAGTTTTCATACGCTTTGGGGCTATTATCAGTGAGAAACGTCTGCGCCTGAGCGGCTGTTGGAGGTAGTCCTGTAAGATCCAGGCTCACCCTCCGTAACAGGATCGCCCTTTCTGCTTCTCCCGACGGAGATAATTTTTCCTCTTTAAACTTTTGATAAACAAACTGATCAACATCATTCCTGATCCACCCCTTACGCGAATCGGGTACCAGCTCCCTCTTCACCGGAACATAAGCCCAATGCTCTCCCCATTGCGCACCCTCCTTAATCCATTGTTTTAAGATTTTGATCTCCTGATCTGTGAGAGGCGGGTGCTTGTAGGGCATTCTAATATCCGGGTCAGTTGAGACAATTCTTTTGATTAATTCACTCTCAGCGGGCTTACCGGGAATTATAGCGGGCTTCCCCGATTTGGTATTGGCCAGGGCCTCATCGCGGAACAACAGGCTAAATCCCCCTTTTTGTTTTACCCCTCCATGGCAGGTGATACATTTCTTATTAAAGATAGGTTTAACCTGACTGCTGAAGTCAATCCTGGAATCCGGTTTTATCGCAATTATTACAGCCGTGGCAAATACCAGCAAGGCTATGACCGGAATTATTTTTTTTGAAAAAAGTAATTTCACCCGAAAATTGTTTAGTTGTAGTCCTTAACAAACATATAAACAACTCAAATGTTTGATATATGGTAAACTAAAATTTATTATTTTTATCCGGTAACAATTTAAATACTCAGGAATATGAAAACCCAAACAATTATTCTATTTCTAGCTTTAATTATTTTTGTACCAGCTGTGTCAAATGCGCAACTTGGGAATTTTATCAAAAATAAAGCCGCCAAAGCATTAAATGCGGCATCAAGGGAGAAGGCCAAAGAGGCAACTGCACCAATAGATTCCGCAGCACAGAAAGCGGTCTCCGATGGGAACGCTTCAGCTAAGCAGATTGAAGAGAACCATAATAAAGAGCCGCAGAATCAATCCGAACAGGGGGGAATGGATTTCTCCAGATTTCTTGGAGGTAAAGTTGAATCAAAGTATAAAGATGAATATAGTTTCACTTCGCGGCTTTATATGGTCACAGAGACCTATAACAAAAAGGAGACGATGAAGATGGATCTTTACATGTATTTTAGCGCCAATTCACCCAGTGTGGGAATGGAAACCAAGTCAATAAGTGATGAAAACGGTAAGAATATGCCTTTGGGTTCTTCAATGGTAATGGACGGAGAGAACAAATGTTTAATCATTCTTACCGACATGAATGGGACTAAAATGGGACTTATTTCCACTATTCCTGATGAGAAAAGTACTCCTGACGAAAAGAAGAGCCGAAAAACTTTTGCCACAGATTTTCATAAAACAGGAAACACCAAGGATATCGCAGGATATAGTTGTGATGAATACTCCTATACTAATCCAGAAACAAAAACAACCGGAAAGCTATGGTTTACAAAAGATGCCAATCTAAGAATTGATAAGCGGGGATGGCAAAAAACAGGAATGGGCGACTATTATGGCTATTCAGAATTCGAGGGGGGAGTTATTCTCGGCATGGAAGGTTATGATGAAAAGGGGAACCTGACCATGAAAACTGAAACAAAAGAGATCAACTCCAATTTCAGTCACAACATTGCAGTTAAAGGCTATACCCTGAGGCAGATGAATTTTAACCAAGGAAAATAATGGTTCAGTGAGAGCCTCACTTGAAGTGAGACTCTCACTGCCATGAATCAATTTAATTTTAAAGCCCTGCCAATCATTAAGGCCAGGGGAGCAGCCCACAAGGCGTATTCCGCACCTGTAAAATGGGGACCATTACCGAGAATCAATCCCGGAGCTCCGGCTGCTTTCCGGCTTATACCTGTGATATCTAAATAAGCAATTTCGTAAGATTCGGTTACCGACCTGTTAATCGCATTAAATACATCGATTTGCTTCCCTACATTTGGCCAGCCCGCGCCAAAAATCGTAACTCCATAATCGGGAATTGACAAAACGATTACCCTGGATCTCCTGTTCCCCGAGAGTTTGATGGAGGTTTCCAACAATTGGGTAAAGTTTGCCCTGTAGCCTGTGGTGTCATTCCGCTGATACTGATCGTTAACTCCTATGAGTAAGGTCACTATGTCGTAGGGTGGTTTAAGATTACTGATAGCAATTGCCCCTGCAAGATTATTGGTCGTCCATCCCGTTTGCGCGATATAGGTGACAGGAGAAAAAAATATCCCTTGCTCTTTTAGCATATTTATAGTCTGGGTCGGATACCGTTCAGAGGCGTTAACCCCCGCACCAATGGTATAGGAATCACCCAAGGCCAGGTAGCTTTTTTCAAGTGTGTCAGTCGTGGCAGCTGGAACCGGCGGAAAGATGACCTTCTCACCAGTCATAGTTTTCTTAACACACCCGGCGAAGCCAAGTGGGATCAAAAATACCAGGACAAGAGAATATATTAATGTTCGTTCCATTTTTGTTAAACCACTTTAACCTGTTAATGTTCACTCTTTATCGGACCAATTGGTCTGGATTAGCCTTTAATAAACTGATTATCTGCTATAATAAATCAAATAATTAAGCAATTATTTTTTTTGCAAGCATAAAAAATCCCCTCAGCGACGAAACTGAGGGGATCATTTATAGTAATAGTTACTAACCTATGCGCATTTCATTTTAGTTCCTGACATTTTCGTATACTTTTCTTCCGTTTAAAGGTCTGATGGTACGGAAATTAGGCTCCAGATAGATCCCTTTGTAAAAGTTCAGATCGCTTGAAGAAACATGTTGTTTGTCTTTATACAAAACCCAGGTTACAGGACCTCCGTTGGTAAGATCAGAATCTAAACCATAATTTGGTGTGGTCAAAGAACCGATATACGTATAATAATTTTTAATGTTAGCAGGAAATAGTTTAGTCACATCAAATTTCTTGTTTGATGAGTTTACAGCATCGGCAACAGTTGGAGAAGCATGGAATAATTGTCCAAGAGATTCATTCTTGCTACCTAAGTTGATAAGTACACCAAGCACTGCATAAGACTTATCTGCTGAGATATTTACAAAATGGACCTCCATTGTACTGTATTGACCATTAACCGTGTGCTCGCTGCTATAGTGAAAATGAAACTGAGCCAGGTCATATTTCTTTCCATTAAAAATTACGTAGTTACTGGCAGTGTCGGTGGGATCAACATTAATCTTTAGATTTTCTGCGGCATTATTCAATACAATAGTTCGTTCAAAACTTAGTTATTTATCTGATTTACAGTAAAATAACTCATTATTTATTAGGTTAAAACCGCGGGAATTTGTATCTTTAAAGTATTAATTACCAGTTAATTACTTTAATTATGGCCATCCCCGCGAT
>CAIVCR010000084.1 GCA_903904515.1 uncultured Bacteroidia bacterium | reverse complement strand
GACTTTATGGCTTGGTTGGGAGAAAACGAGATACCGTTTGTCATGATTTTTACAAAAACGGATAAACTGGGTAAAACAGTGGTCGAGCAAAATGTGGCCATATACCGTGACGAAATGCTCAAAACCTGGGAAGAGCTGCCCAATATTTTTGTTACCTCAGCTGAAAAAGGAAATGGACGGGATGAGTTACTAGATTTTATTTCAAATACAATAAAGGCACAATAAAACTCTGTTGCTGATTTTGTGACCAAGACCAATGGTTCGAATGGTTAACAAAATGATGATAAGTTTCTCTGCAATTTATCCCTGGATAACCCATTTTACCACTGTATTTTCCTACTTTTGTGCCGATCAATTGATCCTCACCTTCCAATTTCGACAGATATGACAGCAAGTATCAAGCTCTTTACAGGAAATGAATCAAGGTATCTATCCGAGAAGATTGCAGAGAATGCAGGCATGGCATTGGGGAAATCGTCCTGTCCCCGTTTCGCTGACGGAGAGTTTGAACCGTGTTACGAGGAGACGATCCGCGGGACTTACACCTTTATCATCCAATCCACCTTTGCACCTGCTGATAACTTACTGGAATTGTTGCTGATGGTTGATGCTGCAAAAAGGGCATCCGCCTACAAGGTAATTGCGGTGATGCCTTACTTCGGTTTTGCCCGTCAGGACCGTAAGGACCGCCCAAGGGTTTCCATCGGAGCAAAGCTGATCGCGGATATGCTTTCCATTGCCGGCATCGACAGGTTGATTACCATGGATCTGCACGCCGATCAAATTCAGGGGTTCTTTAACGTACCTGTTGACCACCTGAGCGCTGTTGCCATGTTTATCCCGCATATCAAGCAGATGGGTCTGAAGGACATCGTGATCGCATCTCCCGATACCGGTGGAACAAAAAGGGCAAATGTATTTGCCAAACACCTTGGAACCGATATGGTAATCTGTCACAAGACCCGTACAAAAGCCAACCTGATCGATTCAATGACCCTTATTGGCGAGGTAGAGAACAAGGACGTGATCATCATCGACGACATCATCGATACCGGTGGTACCATTGCAAAGGCTGCAGATCTGATGAAATCAAAGGGCGCACGCTCCGTCAGGGCCTGTGCGACGCATGCCGTACTATCTGGTTCTGCAATCGAACGACTCGAAGCCTCTGCACTCGATGAAATTTTGCTAACCGATACCATTCCGCTGCATACCAAATCAAATAAAATTACGGTACTCACCTGTGCCCCACTTTTTGCGGATGTCATTCAAAAAGTATTTGAAAATAAATCCATCAGCTCCTCTTTTATTTGATCTACTTTTGGGAAAGTCAAAAGGCAGTACATTACTTCCAACTTGTTGAAAAAGAATATTCCTATATTCCGAAATTATAATTTTCATTTCAACATTTTTAATTTCTAAATAATTATCTTTGTGCCCGATTTAGCAGCATGCCTTTAAGGGTGTGATGCGGACACCTTGCCTTGGGAAAGGAGGTCTGAGTAAACACTTTATTATTAAAAAATTTAGAAATGAAAAAATTTGAAATTAAAGGTACG
>CAIVCR010000083.1 GCA_903904515.1 uncultured Bacteroidia bacterium | reverse complement strand
TCAATGATCACCCCGGCTGCGCTTGCCGATGCAGGAAATGTTGAGAGAAATTCTGCCCCGGTGGTCTGCGGACTACTCCCTTTGTACTGCAACGTCGCGGAAGAACCATAGGTCAGTGTTCCTGTTACAGTTGTCGTCGCCGTCCCTTCCATTGACAGAATACCATTTACTGTCGTTGTCCCGTTTGGAAAAGTTTTTCCGCCGGAACCCGAAAGAGTCAGGTTATTATAGGTATAAGGACCAATATTTTGGGATCCACTGGCATTATAGTTTACTGTTCCCGTTGAAGCGGCGAAAGTTCCGCCGCTACCAAGATTACCGCCTAAATTAAGAGTGCCGCCTCCGGTAAACGTTAATTGAGCTCTCGAAGCTGTTCCTGAAAAAGTGATGTTGCCGGAAACATTAATTGTGCCGCTTCCAATAGAGACTATTGCGTTTCTATTGCTCGAACCACTTCCTGGAATCGCAATACTGGCTGCACTTAAAGTACCGGACCCAACCGCGATTGTGCTATTTAGTGTTGCGGTTGGTGCATTCATGGTAATAGCACCGGAAACAGTAAGTGAATTTGAACCATTGATGGTAATACCATTTGCTGAACTGGCTGCAGCAACTGTAACTGATGCACAACTTGCAGCGGAAGTTACTGCAACATTACGGCTTGACTGAATAATTACTGCATCAATATCTCTGGGGTACATTCCTGCCGGAACGGCTGAGCCTCCGGTGCCCTGGGTAAACGACCAGGTTGTATTTACATTCCAGTTTGTACTTGCAATTGAATAAAAATTCAATCCGGTTGTATGGTTTATCGTAATGGAACCGCTGGTCACTGATTTTGCAGGTGCTGTGGAAGAGGTAGCTGTGATTGTATAGCTACCGGGAGTCCCTCCAAAAATCATTCCCGAAAGATCTGCAACACCTGTTATAGCATCAAAGTTACCAGCCTGGTTCAAAATATTTCCTCCTGAACCGAGTCCTGAAATAACGCCATCTGATGGAAAAGTAGAAAACGTAACCTGATTACCGGAGGCATCGAAATTAGCCACCCTGTTATCGTATAAATCAAGTGCTGTAAGGGTATTGGCTAAAGTTCCCCCAAAGGCAATTCCTGTTTCATGAGGAGAAGTGAGGGTAAGAACAAAATGGTCCAATCCGGCTGAAGATACGACAACCGGAAGCTGATTCGGTGCCGGCGTAACTGGAAGAGTGCCGTCAGTTGCAGCAATCGATGCAGATTCGACGTTATAAAGCCTCATTGAACCTGTACCGACACCATTGGTAAAAGTGATAGTGGTGTTGTTACCGAAAGCAATCGTAGCACCATTTTTATTGGTTATTGTCGGAGCTGTGGTCGACGGAGCCGGGGAGGAACTTGCACCTGAAAAAGTGAGCACTCTATCACCATCATAGGAGCCATCCACATTCCCAAAGTTATCCTTTGCGGTAATTGTAATCGTCTGAGACCCTCCCGCTATCTGAGTTGAATTACCGGTAATAACCAACTTGGTGGCACCTACAACATCTGATACATTCAGCACACCTGTACCTGAAAAATAAGTATTATTGGGCGGAATCGCAGGTGAATCGGAACTGCCATAGACTCCATTATCCTGCAAAATACCACCTAATTTCAAGGTTATAGCACTGTTTTCCAGTCCTGTCCCAAGATTGGCAACAACGCCGGTTCCAATTAATATATTTTTTATGCTGGTTGCACTGGCAAAGGTCTTTGTTCCCCCTCCTGAAAGATCAAGATTAACATAGGAAACAGATTTAACTACAGTTTGACTTCCGGATGCGTTATACCCAATCGTCCCATCCCAGGTTTTATCTAAAGGAAAAGGTGTAGAACTGGTATTTTGAGTATTGATTGTTCCGCCATTTGCGATCGTAGAAAGTGCTCCCAATAACTGGAAGGTTACCATGTCAAGGGTGCCGCCTGAAGTTGTAGTTAAAGCTCCGTTCACAGATAGATTGCCATCCGCAGATTGGATGCCACTTGTATTGCTTAGTGTTAAATTATTATAGGTGCCGCCCGCAATGGTTTGCGAGCCTGATATTGCATCGTATAGAATTGAAGCACCCCAGATTTTTCCCGAGGGAAGAGGCGTAGTCGAAATACTCTGTGTGCGTATGGTCCCCGAATTTGTTACTGTGGCAGATCCCAGGTCATAGGTTACCATATTAAGCGTACCCCCGGCACTGGTGTTTAGAGTTGTTGCCGTAATTGCACCTGACGCGGTGTTGGTATTGCTTGTATTATTTATATTTAACGTATTGTAGCTACCCGCCATTATTGTTTGCCCGCCACCGGCCAGATCGTACTGGACAGTGCCGCCCCAGGTTTTCCCTGTCGGAATAGGTGCTGAGGAGTTATTTTGAGTCCTGATCGTACCATTGTTTGTAACTGTAGGGAGTGTCCCGGACAATACATTAGCCCCCATATTTAATGTACCTCCGGCGGTTGTTGTCAACGTACCGTTAACTGTAATTGTACCACCTGTTGTTTGAGTTCCGCTGGTATTATTAAGAGTCAGATTATTGTAATTTGGGGTTGAAAAAATAGTCTGACCGCCGGCAGCTACACTGTAAATTACAGTTCCACCGGTCATTGTTAATGTTGAAAAGTTGTTTGGAAAATTACTTCCGGTCCGGCCACCTGTTGTGTTATTCAACTGCAGGGTTCCGGCAACTGTCATAGTTCCGCCTGCCGCGCTCCTGTTAGCAGTTAAGGTCGATAGATTTAAAGTTGCACCCGTTGCAATGGTTAAATCTCCAGTTAAAGCAACGTTTGAACTCAAAGTGACAGTTCCTGCAGTATTGCTAATAGTTAAATTAACTGCTCCTGTCAATCCATTTCCCGTCACCTGCGCTGCCGAACCATTATACTCATAAGTTGCCCCGACATTATAGGTCCTTGTTAATGTCTGAATATTGCCTGTAGCTCCGGATGTTGTAATACCAGCTGGTGAGCCAACTTTAAGGGTGGCACCTGAGGCGTTGGTAAAAGAGCTAAGCGAACCACTGATAACTCCGGCCGGAGCCATAATAAGTATTCCGTTGTTGATAAAAGCACTTAAAGTCGTACCTGCTGCTACAATTCCGTTGATCGTTCCCGTTGCAGTAGTTGCCAACGTAATTCCGGGCCTATTCGTTGATATTGTGAGTGTTACACCTGCAGCTACAGTAAATGTAGTACTGACTGTAATAACATTACCAGTGGTAGCAGCAGCAAAGGTAACGCTACCGTTTATAGTCAGACTATTTACGGTAACTGCAGGGATAGCGGTGATCGGCTGAGTTTGGGCACCAATCACAACATCGTCACTTGCACCCGGCACTCCGGTCGGATTCCAGTTTGCAGCTGTTGCCCATGATCCACCCGCTGTCGGAACCCAGGTTTTTGTTGCTGCCTGCACAACCGACGTCAAAAACAATAAAACAATCACAATCGCCATTGGATTTACTGACCGGACCATTTTCCTGAAAAGGTGATCGTTCACCTGCCGGTATGTAAAAACAATAAACCGGGCCAGGGAGGCGAAACAGAACAGAATACTAAACGATATGCCGTTTAGGCCGGCGCCAGTCCTATTTCTTAAAGAACCTGAAAGTGAGAAGGTTTTCATACACTTTGGTTTTGAAAGTTCGGTTGACTTTTATAAATACTTATAAAGAATTTTCATCGAAGGAACCTCAGGAATCAGGCATCCAATTCAAAAGATTCCAAACCAGGTTTTGTTACAAATTAACAGGACTGGATTTTTTTCGTTTCAAAAACGAATCCATATTGAATAATAAGGTGAACCGGATCGTATTGGCCAGTGGGTTATTTCGCTCAATGGGAATTAAATACGAAACATCTACTGAAGCAATATTCAATTTCACCCCCAATCCCGCAGTGAAATATTTCCGGTTACCTTTATACTTAGACTCACCTGAATAACCCGCCCTTACTGCAAAAATCTTCCTATACCAGTACTCGCCCCCCAAAGAGAGGGTGACCTCCTGGAGTTCTTCATTAATTCCTCCCGGAGCATCCGTGAAAGAACCAAAAATGGAGCTGATTACCGATTTCCCGGAATTATTATCGGGAACAACATTACCTGACTCGTCAACTCTGTTGGCAGGAGTGGGAACAAGTAATTTATTTAAATCCAATGAAAGGGAAAAGGAGCATGAATCCCCTAAATCGATTGTATAGGTGCTCCCCAATCTCATATTCGCCGGCAGGAACTCCTTTGTTGAACCCTGATTGTAGGATATTTTCGACCCTACATTTGAAATATTGACCCCTGCAGCAATCAAATTTTTCGACTCCCTTCCTCCCAGTTTATGGTGAAAGAAAAATGAGACATCAGTTGCAAAAGCGTTGCCTGCACTGTAATTCTCCGCTCCTACCAGAGTACTCCCAAATCCTGCACCAAAATCAGACCTGATGTAACGCAAGGATACACCTCCGGAAAAGTAATCAGACAACCTTCTTGAGTAACTAAAATCAATAGCAAATTCGCCAGGACTCACGGTTCCCAGTTGGGTTTTATCTAATCCCATTAAGGTGATTTGCCCCATTGAAAAATAGCGTAATGAAGCACCGATCACCTGTGTAGGATCCAGTTGGTAGAATCCGGAGAGATAAGCCAGGTCGACATCACTAACTAACCTACGTAACCACGGTGTAAAAGAGATTGCAAACCCCCACTTATCACTGGCAAAGGCAAATTTTGAAGGATTCATGTACTGCGAATTGGCATCCGGCGAGGTGGCTGCTCCAACATCACTCATTGCACCATGACGGGAATCAGGTGTGATCGTAAGAAAGGGAACCGCCGTGTAGATTGGGTTGTAACGAATTTCCTGACTGAGTGCTGAAGAATAAACTACAACAATCAGACTCATTTTCAAAAATAAAAAAATGAGAAGGGTCCTTATATTCCCTGAACAAAACATCTTGAAAGCTCAAATTTCACAATCAGTTATACAATTCTGGAACCTAAACAATCGATGCCATCGGTTTTTAATACATCCACTTTGGTGGGAGCATTTAAATCTCAACACTTAAGATCAATACGATTGGCAATCATCAATGAAACATCAAGAACATCTTTATCCCAGTTACCGGAGAAAGTCCTATTATAAAGTAAAATAAATATAGTTAAGCAAAAAATGCAAAGTGAAAAAGGTTTCTAAGATAGGATCCAATATTCGGCTGATTTAAATTGTAAAGAATCTATTTAGTCAGAATTACTTTTCATTTCACTTCCGGAAACAGATAAACAAAAATAAGAAAAAAAAAATAAGAAAAATATTTATTTTATTGAAAAAATAATTTGTTAAAAAATTTATGCGTCATAATAGGTGCTAATTACCTGTTATTTATCAAAATAAATAGATTGCTATTCTTGTCAGACTTAATGAAAAATAATTTCAATTTGGGTATTTGGATTTCAAGGACGTTCGGGTTCCGTTTAATTCTGATTGAATTATTTCTTCATCAACCCTTCTCCTCTTCGCTTATGATAATGAAAATCGGAGGATCAAAAAACATTCCTTGAGTATTTCTCAAGGGATATAGGATTAGCCAAAGCTGATGCTGTTTTATTTCAAAAAATTAAATAAATTTGAATAAAAATAAACCGATGGAAAATTGTAAAAACTTTTGCGTAATCATGGCTGGTGGTATTGGAAGTCGTTTCTGGCCCTTAAGTACTGCCGAAAAACCAAAACAGTTTTTAGACATTCTCGGTGTCGGAAGGACGCTACTTCAACTTACTTTCGACCGTTTCTCACGCATCGTCCCTCCCGCCAATTTTTTGGTAGTTACGAGTGAAAATCATAAAAGTCTTGTTCTCAGCCAACTTCCCGAACTAAAGGAATCTCAGGTTTTATCTGAGCCTCTGCGTCGAAATACCGCCCCTTGCGTCGCCTACGCAACCTATAAAATCATGAGTATTTGTCCCGATGCCAATGTGATTGTTGCTCCATCGGACCACTTAATCCTGAAAGAGGATTATTTCCTTGAAGAGATCACCAATGGACTCAGGTATGTTTCAGGAACTGACATTCTCCTTACACTGGGGTTACAGCCAAACCGTCCCGAAACAGGATATGGTTATATTCAGGTTGCAGAAAAAGTAGCGTTCGAACAAAAGGACAACTTATTCAGAGTTAAAACATTCACCGAAAAGCCTGACCGGAAAATGGCAGAGGTATTTATTGAAACCGGTGAATTTTACTGGAATTCGGGGATTTTCATCTGGTCAGCCCAGGCAATTCTAAATGCGTTCATCAAACACCTGCCCGAAGTAAATGCCCTGTTTGACTACGGGAAGAAGCATCTCAACACAACGGATGAAGTTCAGTATATTAATAAAGTATATTCGGAATGCCCCAATATCTCCATCGACTACGGTGTGATGGAAAAAGCAGATAATGTTTTCGTTTTGTGTGCCGATTTTGGTTGGTCAGATCTGGGGACGTGGGGATCACTCTACGAAAATCATAAAAAGGATGAATATGACAATGCCGTAAGCGGTGATAAAATTTTCCTGTACGACACGCGGGAGTGCATTGTGAATATGCCTGATCATAAAATTGCAGTTATCCAGGGTCTCAGGGATTATATCGTTGTGGAATCTGATAAAACACTGTTAATCTGCAAAAAACAGGATGAACAGCAAATCCGTCAGTTTGTTGCCGATGTAATGCTCGCAGAAGGTAAAGCCCACTAGCAGAAAGACCCATCGGAGTTCAGATTATCCGGTAAAAATAAGAGTGGGATTAGGATCAAAGCTCCTAATCCCACTCTTTTATTCCCCCTAACAGCCTAAAAGTCTACAGCCTAATAGTCTAAAGTCTAATCTTCAAATCTTTCTAATATCCAGAAGCTTCACGACTGAATCACGTAACATATTAAATTTAGGAAGATTCGCTGCCCTTACCGGCTCTGCCGGTTCCGATTTAATCTTAAGCGGATCGACAGCTGTCCCATCCATAAATACCCTGAAATCGAGATGGGGTCCTGAAGCGAGACCCGTAGCACCCACATAACCAATTACCTCTCCCTGTTTGACATGTAATCCGGCTCTTAATCCCAGTGCGAATTTCGATAAATGCATATAGCTCGTTGTATATACGGAGTTATGTTTAATTTTTACAAAATTACCTCCACCTGCAGGCTGGTAGCTTTTTTGAAGCACCACCCCATCCCCGATGGAGTAAACCGGAGTTCCGGTAGCAGCGGCATAATCAACCCCGTGGTGTGGCCTTACAATACGCAAAACAGGATGCATCCGGTTATTTGAAAAACGGGAGCTGATGTGGGAGAATTTGAGCGGGGCTTTCAAAAACGCTTTTCTCAGGCTGTTCCCTTTTTGATCAAAGAAACTGTCACCATCTTCCTGCGTGAACCTGATCGCATAAAACTCTGTTCCACCCTGATTAAACGATGCCGAATAGATCTTCCCAATACCTATGGACTCACCGTTTACAAAATCCTCATCAAAAATTACCGTAAACTTATCCCCTTTCTGAATGGCAAAGAAGTCAATGGTCCACGCGTAGATATCCGATAACTGAACAGCCAGTAAGGGGCTGATATTGTTCTCTTTCATTGCATTCCAGAGTGAACTGGTGATTACACCCGATACAGTTTGTCTTTTGGAGGTTACGGTATGTTTTCCTGCTGTAACCAATAACGAGCCGGTCAGCGAATAGAGGTAATAATCGACATTATTATTTTCATAGGCCAGAAAAAGGGGGCGTCGGTTTGCATCGGTAGAGTAAAACATCGTGTAGCGGTTTCCGGCTCTCATTTTCCTCACATCAAAAACCGTGACTGAATTTTTTGCAAGCTGGTCGACACTCTGGGCGGAGACACCCCTGTCGATCAGAATATCGGAGAGATTCTGGTTCCTCATCACGGTACTCTCTTCAATATGAAACGAATCGGCCTTCAGACCATAAAGCATCTTAGGCTCAGGAACATGGACCACCAGATCCTCGCCAAGTGGCGGGATTTTATAATAGAAACGCAAATATATAAATGTCAGGAAGAAAGCGACTATTGCAATCCCTATTCCGATGATCACATATTTTCGGCGATTTGTCATTGGGGTAATTTGAAATTGATGATCGGCTAAAATAGTGAATAATATAATAAACGGAGCATTCGGGTGGCGCGGTTTTTAACTGCGCTAAGATTATCTGGGGGCGAATACAATTCGCCCGACCCGGGGCGGGTGATCGGATCTTGCGCTTGGGTCCCGCGGTTTGCAACCGCGCTGAGACAATTCTTAGGCCAATAAAATTCGCCAGACCCATATCCCACTAACGGGTCACGCGGTTTGCAACCGCGCTAAGATAATCCTGGGGCGAATGCAATTCGCCAGACCCGGGGCTGGTGATCGGATCTTGCGCTTGGGTCCCGCGGTTTGCAACCGCGCTGAGACTATCTCGTGGCTAATACAATTCGCCGCAACCATATCCCACACACAGGTCCCGCGGTTTGCAACCGCGAGGAAACTATTCTTGGACGAATAAAATTTGCCCGGCCTAATCGCCAGACCCAATCGCCCGACGCATTCATCAAACCCCAATTCAAAACCAATCCACCAGCCTACACAACGCGCCAGTCCAAAGATTCCAATCAGAAGCCAGACCAGCGGCAACTGGATTTTTCAATGTGTATTTAATAGCATGATACAAATGTGTATTGTTTCGAATCGTCGTATCAAAACTTTCCTTCTGCCATAAAGCACCTTGTCTGTTCTCCAATTTGTTAATCCGGTTGGCCGAAAACCGCTTTACCGATTGGAGCAAATCCTGAAGATAAACAGAATTCCCTTTCTCGTCCTTTTCCATTACCTCAAATACCCAATGAACATGATTGGGCATAATTGTGAAAGCATAATTTATTACCCTTTTCCCTTCCCAAAAATTTAACGCTTCAATAAGTATTGCGGTATAAGCAGGCTTTGATAAATTGATGATTGGATTTCTTTGAGTATCCAGCAAATCATCGAAGGCCTTGAGGTATTTCTTCCTTACGAGGTAATATTCTCTTTTAAGAATCTCTAATTCAAATTGATGATTCTCTTCACCCGGGTTCCGCGCCCGGGTCACGCGGTTTGCAACCGCGCTGAGATAATCTTGGGGCGAATAAAATTCGCCAGACCCGGGTCTCGTGATCGGATCTTGCGCATGGATCACGCGGTTTGCAACCGTGCTGAGACTATCTCGTGGCGAATAAAATTCGCCAGACCCATTTGCCACTCCCAATGCCAAAATTTGAGATTTCAGCATCTCCAGTTTTAACCTGTAAGTGCGCAATGCTTTAGGCGGCACTGCATCTTTTAAACACCAGGTTACGAAATAGGCTTGTCCCGGTTGTTGGAAATGGGGAAGATAGTGATGGTAAAATTCTTTCTTTTCCATCAATCTGAAATTTTCATAAAGGAAATATACGAAAAATTCGGATAGAATAGTAGGGGTTGGCGCTGGATCCCGCGGTTTTTAATCGCGCTGAGACTATTCTTGGGCCAATAAAATTCGCCAGACCCATATCCTACACACGGGTCACGCGGTTTGAAACCGCGCTAAGATAATCCTGGGGAGAATGCAATTCGCCAGACCCGGGTCTCGTGATCGGATCTTGCGCTTGGGTCCCGCGGTTTGCAACCGCGCTGAGACAATTCTTAGGCCAATAAAATTCGCCAGACCCATATCCCACTAACGGGTCACG
>CAIVCR010000082.1 GCA_903904515.1 uncultured Bacteroidia bacterium | reverse complement strand
CTGCGTGCATTCTGTGCAAAATCGACAGGGAGGATATCTCCCGTAAGAAGCCCTGTCTCCTCTTCACGATACCTGTATTTTGTTCCGAAACGTTCCGAGCCGACTGCCTGTGATAGTCCGCCAATGCTTGCAAATCCGTTGTTATTCAGAAGAATAATCGTGAATTTAATCCCCTCCTGGATGGCAGTCACAATTTCGTTATTCATCATCAGGTAGTTTCCATCGCCGACCATCACATAGATTTCGCGGTCAGGGCACGCCATTTTGGCTCCAATACCTGCCGGGATTTCATAACCCATTGTGGAGTAGCCATATTCGAGATGGAATCCCTTTGGATCGCGTGTACGCCAGAGCTTGTGCAGATCGCCGGGTAAGCTTCCTGCAGCACAAAGCACAACATCACGGGGGCCTGCAAAATCATTCACCACTCCAACCACTTCGGGTTGGGTAACCGGAAGTTCACCCTTAATGGTATAGAATTCGGTTACCTTTCGATCCCAGTCGCTGCTTAACGCTGCAACGTGATTTCGATATGAGTCAGCAACTTTGTAATCGGCCAATAACCCGGTGAGTTCCTCAAGACATACTTTGGCATCAGCGGTAAGAGGGAGTGCGCTGTGTTTTCCCGAATCGAAACCGGCACTATTAATATTGATAAATTTCACATCAGGATTCTGGAATGCTGTTTTCGAGGCGGTGGTGAAATCGCTGTAACGGGTTCCGATCCCAATAACCAGATCGGTTTCTCCCGTAATTTCATTTGCTCCCGGTGTACCTGTAGCTCCAACTGCGCCCAGGTTTGATGGGTGATCATACCGGAGGGAACCCTTGCCGGCGAATGTCTCAGCAACAGGAATGCCGGTGAGTTCAACCAGCTCCTTTAAGATTTCAGTTGCTTCGCTATAAATCGTTCCACCGCCTGCAATGATCAATGGTTTTTTGGATGCTTTAATCAGTCGGACCGCTTCATGCAGTGCGGAGAGATCCGGTCTTGGACGTTCAATCTTCCAGACCCTCTTGCGGAAAAGTTCTTCGGGAAAGTCGAAGGCTTCAGCCTGGACATCCTGAGGTAAACAAAGGGTTACGGCTCCTGTGTCGGAAGGGGAGGTGAGTACACGCATCACTTCCGGTAAGGAGGTGATCAGCTGTTCTGCCCTGTTGATCCTGTCCCAGTATTTCGAAACCGGTTTAAAGCAGTCATTCACAGAGATATCCTGTGTTGAGGGGGATTCGAGCTGCTGCAACACCGGAGCAACGTCGCGGCGGGCAAAGATATCCCCCGGGATAATCAGTACCGGTAAACGGTTTATAGTTGCGCATGCAGCACCGGTTATCATATTTGTAGCACCCGGACCGATGGAGGAGATGCAGGCAAATGCACCCATACGGTTTTTCATCTTGGCATAGGCCATTGCGATATGAACCGACGACTGTTCGTTCCGGGTCATATAGTATCGAAAATCGGTGTTTTGTGTGAGACCCTGACCAACGCCGGCAATAATTCCGTGTCCGAAAATACCCAGGCATCCTGCAAAAAACTGACTTTCGATTCCATCGCGTTCCACATACTGGTTTTTTAGAAACAGCACTACCGCTTGTCCAACCGTCAATCGATTTGTTTTCATGTTGATAATATTTTATGTTTAGATATATCTGAATTAAGAAAGGCTTCTGGCTACTGGCTTCTAGTTGCCAGTCGCCAGTTGCCAGCCGCCAGCTGCCAGTCGCCAGTTTTAGAATCCCCCCTTCTCTTCAATGAATTTAATCACTTCATCGAGTGTCGGGTTGAAATTGGAACAACCGGGTTTGGTGACCAGGATAGCACCGCAGGCATTTCCCATGCGGCAACATTTAAACCAGTCCCAACCGTTGAGATAGCCATAAATGAATCCGCTTGCAAAAGCATCACCTGCTCCAAGGACATTCATCACTTCTACTTTGAATCCCGGAACATCAATCACCTCTCCATTTTTAAGAAAGACCGTTGACCCCTTGTCCCCCCGTTTTACGATGAGTGCTTCGATACCCAATGCCATGATTTTTTGAATCGCTGCATCTACATTGCCACGGATCTCAGGGGCCGAAATCTGCTGATTTGTTATTTTGATCTGGTTTGGATCGCTCAGCATTGTTGCCAGAATCTCCTCCTCAGTTCCCAGGGCGATCGTGCAGTGTTGCAGGTATGCCCGGGTTGTTACGCCAAAGGAGCGGGGGTCGTGCCATTGATCGGCCCGGAAATCAAGATCAATTAAAATCGGAACATTATTTTTGACAGCTTCTTCTGCAGCAAAAAAACCTGCTGAACGCGATGGTTCAACATTGAGGGCTGTTGCCGATATTTCGAATAATCTACAGTCGCCGACATTCGCGTAGATGACATCATCTATGTTTACTTTTGAATCTGCGCAATTCTCACGATAGTAAACCAGCGGGAAATTATCGGGAGGCTGAATTCCAAGGACTACGGCACTTGTGCGGAAACCGGGTTTGCGCGGGATGAATTTTGTTTCGACTCCCTCCTTATTCAGAAAATTGAGGAGAAAATCGCCGACCTGATCCTGTCCGATTCCGGTGATCAGAGCAGAGCGCAATCCCAGCCGTTTTGTCCCGACTGCCATATTCAGGGGTGATCCGCCCACATAGGCATTAAATTGCTGTATATCGACAAAGTCAGCTCCGATATTTGCAGAATAGAGATCAATGGATGATCGGCCGTAAGTGATTACATCGTAAGATTTTTCAAGCATTTTGTTAATTGTTAATTTGATAATGGTGAATGGATAATTAGTTAGATTAGTTGGCTATTTCGTATTCAACCTTCTCCTTTCATTATTCCCATTCAGACTTAACTTTCAGTTCCAATTAAAATCTTTATTATTTCAGAAGTCTCGATTTGCGGCGAATAGATTCGTTTTATTTCAATTTAGCTTTGCAGATTCGCCTCAGTCTTGGTTCCATTTTTACCCCGGGTTTCGTCGTTCCTCCTTACCCGGGGTTATTGACATTTAACCCTTTCAGGGTATTGATAATTCAAGGTATTACAAATAAAAAATTTGCACTTTGCATTTTGCATTTTGCATTTTGCATTTTTCTTAACCGTTATTCATCTCCTTGGTGACCATTGGTATCCGTGGGTCCATCCCTTTCCAGGTCCCGTAGATCCATTTATGATCGGGATCGTCATAGCTGGCAAGGCTCTGATCGCTACCTGCCAGAAAATTCAGATAATAGGCATTATAGCCGTGACCTGCTATAACAGGATGATACCCTTTAGGGATTAATACAACATCGTTAGTATGTGCTTCGGCTATTTCATCGAGGCTGCGGTCGTCGGTATAGACCTTTTGAAGGGCAAAACCCTGAGGCTTGTCAATCTTGTAGAAATAGATCTCTTCAAGTTTTGCTTCGAGGATTTTTCCTGTTAATGCATCGATTCTGCGTTCGTCGTGTTTATGGGCAGGGAAAGAGCTCCAGTTTCCCGATGGGGTATATACTTCGACACATACCAGTTTGTGACATGCTGAACCCGGAGGGAGCAGCCGGTTGATCTGACGGCTTGCATTGTCGCCTCCACGATATTCAATACCCATCTTCTCCACATCGTCAGGAGTTATAAAGCAAGCGGGAAAGCTCTGATCGGAAATGACCCAGCTACACGCAATATCAACCATTTCACTTTCAGCCGTAAGGGTGAACGAAGTATTCGGGGGAAGGTATAAGCCATGCGGTAAACCACTGAAAACATCTTTTCTGCCATTTACTGTTTGCCATTCGCCTAATTCGGATTGAACCGAAAAATTTCCACCCATTAAAACGATAAGCAATTCATGATTTCCCGTATTATGCGACCATTGCTCCCCTTTTTTCAGAGTACGGGCTTCAAAATTCAGATACTCCCAGCCGGCCTCATTGCTTGTAAAGCTTTGATATACTGAATTCGAAGTGTTTGGTTTGACAACCAGCGGGCATCTTTTATCTCTGTTCATCCTTAAATTCTGTTATTCGATTTTAAAAAAGTGCATTTTTGAGCCACAAATGTTTCGAGTGCATTCATGTATGCCCTTCCGGGAACTACCATATCAAAAAGTTCAGGGGTATCACGGAAAAACTCACGATGGATGCGGGTCCAGATGAGCCGCATATCGGTGGCAATATTTACCTTGCAAATACCGTAGCTGATCGCTTCAAGTAATTCGAGGTCATCAGCCCCTTTGGCCCCTTCGCTGATTTTTCCACCAGCCAGATTGATCCGCTGAACCTCTTCTAATGGTACGGCAGATGCACCGTGAAGCACCAAAGGAAATTGCGGCAATAGTTGCTGAATCTCTTTCAGTAAATTTAGTTGCAACCCTTCACCACCCGAAAATTTGTAGGCGCCATGACTTGTTCCGGCGGCCACAGCTAAACTGTCGCAACCTGTTCGGCGGACAAATTCTTCAGCCTGACGGGGATTGGTATAAAGTGCATGCTTCTCATCAATAGAGATATCATCTTCAACACCGCTTAAAACACCCAGTTCAGCCTCGACTGCAATCCCCTTTGCATGGGCGTGTTCAACGATCTCATGCGTAATTCGGATGTTTTCCTCAAACGATTCATGGGAAGCATCGATCATAATAGAATTATAATTTCCTGATTCAATTGCATTTATGCAATGTTTATAATTCCCGTGATCAAGATGAACCGTAAAGGTGACATCCGGATAGATTTTTTCGGCTGCACCTAATATACCTTCCAGCATTTCAGGTTGAAGGTAATCACGGGCAACCGGGGTGAGCTGGATTATCACAGGCGCCTTTACCCTGGAGGCTCCACGAAAAACGCCATGCACCTGCTCGGCATTGAAGACGTTAAATGCTCCGATGCCAAAATTACCGTATGCCTTTTGATATAAATTTTTTATCTGGACCCTCATTTCAATATTGTAAAGAATCAATAATTATTTATTGCCACTAAGACTCAAAGTCTCAAAGGGTTCACTAAGGATAAAATTAGAACCTTGTGCAACCTGGTGTCTTTGAGCCTTTGTGGCGTTTCCCCTTTATGAAATTTACACATTCATATCTACTCTTAGATCGATTTGAACTTTATTCTCTTACCAGAAGAATCCGTATAAAACAGCCAGGATTCCGCATATGCCGATCGCTGCTATGTTGAAGACATCGGTAGTTTTAAACATCGACCGTTCAATAATTAACCCCTTTTCGTTCATGGTTCTGCTCGAAGCATTCAAGATTAAAATTGTGCCGATCAACAGAAATCCTACTACAAGCACATAGATTGCCTCGATTGCAAGACTTCGCATTGGCACAACAAAGAAGGCAGTTACAACGCCAACCAAAGCCGCGACGAAGATTATTCTCCATCCAAGCTTAATGGATTTTTTGGTTGCTACAGTATTGGCAAAATGATTCTCTACCAGGTGTGATTTGTCAAGCAGGCTTAGACCAATCATCACGACAGTGAGAATAATGAATACATAACCGATTCTGAGGATGAAAGGGAGTTCCGGGTTTACGACCTTGAAAAGTATTCCCATTGGAATGGTAAGTAAGGCGCACCAAACCGCTGCAGTTGCAGTTGCTTTCCTCCAGAATAATCCGCAAAAGAAAATCAGGAACTCACCGGGATAGATATAACCGGTATATTCCTGGATGTACTGATATGCCTGATCAAGGGTTCTAAGCTGAGGAGCTACAAAGGTTGCAATGATCAGTGCAATCAGTGCTACAATGCGACCTACAACAACCAACTTCCGGTCTTCGGTACCTTTACTTAGATGGGCTTTATAAATATCCATTGTAAATACAGTAGAGACGCTGTTTACGATGGAGCTGAGTGCTGAAACTGCTGCTGCTGCTATGGCTGAAAATGCCAGCCCTTTGAATCCGATCGGCACAATATTACTCAGTAACCAGGGATAAGCTTCGTCCGATTTTGCGAGGTCAGCTCCCAGGGCAAAAGCTGCAATCCCGGGAATTACTACCAAAAGTGGAATTAATAATTTAAGATAGCCTGCAAAGACTACTCCATATTGAGCTTCCTTAAGACTTTTCCCTGCCAGTCCGCGCTGAATAATGAACTGATTAAATCCCCAGAAGGCAATGTTGGTAAGCCACATTGAGCCAAGAACGACCCCTAATCCGGGAAGGTCAAGGAATGCATCTTTCTTTCCCCCTGAGCCATCCGGAACAAAGACGGTCCCCTTTTCAATAATCATGTGAAATTTCTGAGGTGCTTTATGAATCAGTTCTGCGAAACCTGAGAAAAAGCCATGATCAACACCCAATGCACTTACAGCCAGAAACGTGGTTAACAATCCGCCAAAGATCAGTACTATAACATTAACCACATCAGTCCAGGCAATTGCTTTCATTCCTCCCCATAACGAGTAAACAGCTGAGAAGAATGAAAATCCGATAATTCCGTAAACCATGGGAACCCCGATAATTTTTTCCATTGCCAGTGCCCCAAGGTAGAGAACAGCTGTCATATTCACGAAAATATAAACAAGCACCCAGAATACTGCCATAATAGTACTCACCCGTTTATCGTAGCGCTGAGCAAGAAACTGAGGCATCGTATAAATACCTTTCTTAATAAATACCGGGAGGAAATATTTGGCAACAAAAATAAGTACAATGGCTGCAATCCATTCATATGCTGCTATGGCCAGGCCGATGGCATAACCCGAACCTGACATGGCAATAAAATGCTCGGCTGAAATATTTGCGGCGAGTAATGCGGCACCAATGGCCCACCACGGCAACGACCGTCCGGCAAGGAAATAGTCTGATGTTGTTTTTTTCTCCCCTTTTTTGGATCGGGAGACCCATAATCCTGTAAATACAATGATGGAGGCATAGCTGAGAAATACGACCCAGTCGATCGTTGTAAATCCTTTCATATATAGTCTGTTTTCTTGTTAATTTAGTCTGAACAAACATAGTGTTGATTTTTTCGATCCGATTTTCCGTTTTTAGCCATATATAATGCTATTTTAGCTTTTTTTAGTCGCACTTGTCATTTTCAGCTAATTGTTGAATATTATGATAGGGAATTATTCATTTTTATACCATTTTTGTCAAATAAAAAACAAATAATCTACGCATGAAGAAAATCTGCTTAATCTCTTTTTTAGCACTCTTTCAGCTTAATTTATTAGGACAGAATCCTGAAAAAACAGATCCTGATAACCGCATAGAGTGGTGGGGTGATAGTGATGGTTATATCAATCAACAGGCAAAGGTTACACTTGGAGTAGTCAATGATGTGCTGAATAGTTATCCGCCAACACTTAAGGAGCCAATTGAACGTAAGATGGCTTTATTGATGATTGACAATGTTTTACATGAAGAGAAGGCCCCTTATCGTGAGGCTGTTCAGGAGTTTTTCCGTCAGCGGATTAGAAAAGCGGTTGATGAAATCCGCAAGGAACAGGTGACTGAAGGGGCTGTTATCTGGCAATTGTATAATCACGCTTTCGTGGTTAAGACCCGGACTGTCACCCTGGGATTCGACATCCAAAGAGGGTTACCCGGGATAGCTGGTTTTGTAATCAGCAAAGAGACAATGCTGCCTTTATTAAACTCATTGGATGTATTGTTTATTTCCCATATACATCAGGATCATGCCGATGAATGGATGGCGGAACAACTGCTGCTACAAAATAAACCGGTTGTTACTCCGCCTGATGTTTTTGCAAATCTCCCTTTTTACTCAAAAATTCTCCATCCTGAACGGAAAGCCCATCTGATTCACGAGATTCCGCTTCCTGAAAAAGGGTTCAATCTGAAGATCGTTAACTATCCCGGACATCAGGGGTCAACGATTCTCAATGATGTCACTTTGGTTTTTACACCCGAGGGGATGTCGTTTATCCAAACAGGGGATCAATCGAACCTTGAGGATTTCGGATGGATTGATTCGGTTGGGGACCATTTTCCGGTTGATGTGGCAATGGTCAACAGCTGGTCTGTTTATCCGGGACAAAGGGTTGCCCATGGTTTTAGGTCCAAGCTCACTATTGCCGGTCATGAAAATGAGATGGGACATACCATTGATCATCGGGAACCTTATTGGTTAAATTACCTTCGTCTTGGAGATCCTGCAACTTTTCCATGGATACAAATGGCGTGGGGCGAAAAGTATCATTACCTTTCAGCCCCGAATAAACAATAATTTTAATCTCATTACCAAAACACTGTAAAGTAAAAATAATGTATATTTGCTTTTGAAGGTCCAATCTAACTATGAATAAAGCCAATGCATGTCGAAGATAAAATATTGTTTGATGAGATTAAAAACCGAAATCTGAAGGTTTATGAATCTCTATTCAGCAATTATTATCCGTTGCTTGTCAGATTTGCAGAGGGATATATTTTCGACAAACAGGAGGCCGAAGATATTGTCCAGAATCTCTTTATCCATTTCTGGGAGGATGCGGCGAGTATTACACTGGATCTCTCGCTGAAAGCCTATTTTTTCAAAGCAGTAAAAAACCGATGTCTCAATTATTTGAGAGATCTTCAAATCCATGACCGGCATAATGTCCTTTATTTAGAAGCGCTTATTAATCAGGAAAGCAGCGAGGAATATCAGGATCCCGAACTAATTGCTCAAATCAATGGTGCCATTGCTCAGCTTCCTGAGCAAATGGTTGAGATCGTAAAGCTAAAATATCTTGAGGGTAAAAAGCTTGGTGAGATTGCTCTGATACAACAGATTTCAAAGAACACGGTGAAGACACAACTATTGCGTGCAAAAACCAAATTGCGGAAGATTCTGGTTAAAAGCACGGCCCTTAAATTCTTTTTTTAACTTTTCACATTATTTTTCTCAAATATTGTCACCCATTTCTCCCTTTTGTGTGTCTTGAAGAAAAATGTAACACCAACGAAATCTAATTGTAATCAAAACTTAATTGCTTAAGTTAATCTTTGCATCGTATTCGTTGCTGTTTAAATTCAAAAAAAATATGCCTAAGGAACAAACGATAATCGATTTTGAGATTATCTGGAAGAAGATAAATGGCTCGTTAACAACCGATGAGGAGATTCTCCTTTCTCAATGGCTGGATGAACATCCTACTCATCCTAAATATCTGGAAAAGGCATTAAGGCATTATCGGGAAGGTTTAAAACCCGGTGTCAACAAGGCTGAAACAGAGAAGGCATGGAGGAAGCTCAAAAACAGGGGCCTAAAAATAGACCGAACCTTTTCACGAAGAAGAATTACAGTCGCAGCCGCAGTTATAACCATTTTATTGATTATTCCGTTCTTGCTTCCTTCAAAAAGAGTAAAAGATAAGTCAATTGCCATCCATAAAGGAGAACCGATCAAACCGGGTTCCAACAAGGCTACCTTAATCCTTGATGACGGATCGGTATACGATCTGACTTCATCCAAAAAACTATTGATTTCTGAAGGAGGTTCAGAGATTAAAAGTGAAGGGGACAAACTGGAATACACCGAAAAGGAGAGTCTGCATAAAGAGGTTAAGTACAATACCCTTAGTATACCGCGGGGAGGGGAGTTTTTTCTGCAGCTCGCTGATGGAACAAAAGTTTGGCTTAATTCGGAAACAGTATTACGCTATCCGATTCAGTTTGCTGGTATTGAGCGCCGGGTAGAGCTGAGCGGAGAAGCTTTTTTTGAGGTGACCCGAAATGAGAAGGTCCCCTTTATTGTTGAATCGAATGATCAATCGGTTAAAGTTTTAGGAACCGAATTCAACATCTCCTCTTACAAGGAGAATCCCATAGTTTATACAACACTTGTTAAGGGGAGTGTAGAAGTTTTTGCCAGAAATAAACCTGATATTAAACAAATTCTTGTCCCAAACGAACAAAGTTCCATGAATAAAGCGCGTGGAGAGATGACCAAACGACATGTGGATCCTTATCAATATGTGGCATGGCGAGAGGGGCGGTTTGTCTTTGATGATCAAACTCTTGGTGAGATTATGAAGATATTGTCAAAATGGTATAATGTTGAGGTGACTTTTGATCGGGAGGACCTTAAAGATATCCGGTTTACAGGTAACCTTAAACGGTATGCCGACTTCGGCGAATTACTCAAAAAGATTGAGAAAACAGATGAAGTAGCATTTAGTATTGAAAACAATAAAATAACAATCAGGTAAGCGGGAAAACTAAAAATAAAAATGGGGAAAATGTTTGCACCATCTCCCCCATTCGATT
>CAIVCR010000081.1 GCA_903904515.1 uncultured Bacteroidia bacterium | reverse complement strand
TCACAAAGTTTTAAAATATCTTAGTGCACCTTTGAGTCTTCGCGTCTTCGTGGCAATAAAAATGAGTCAGCAATAGCAATATATTTTTTGTGCTAAAAATGCCACTAAGACACTATGGCACAAAGAGTCACAAAGTTTTAAAATATCTTAGTGCACCTTTGAGTCTTTGCGTCTTCGTGGCAATAAAAATGAGTCAGCAATAGCAATATATTTTCTGTGCTAAAAATGCCACTAAGACACTATGGCACAAAGAATCACAAAGTTTTAAAATATCTTAGTGCACCTTTGAGTCTTTGCGTCTTCGTGGCAATAAAAATGAGTCAACAGTAGTAATCAGGATAAAGCCTTGATTTTCAAAAGATGGATAAGCATGCAAATCCACCCGGCCACAAACATAACCCCACCGATCGGGACGATCATTCCTAATGTCTTAATTCCCGTTAATGCCAGCAGATAAAGAAACCCTGAGAAAATAAGGATTCCGCCCATGAAAAGGTAACCTGACCATTTCAGCGATTTTGTTGGTTTGAAGTTCATTAGCAGACCAACAGCCAACAGCGCAAAAGTATGATAAAACTGGTATTGGATGCCTGTTTTATACACCTCAAGCATTTCGGGTGATAGCATTTGTTTAAGCAAATGGGCTCCAAATGCCCCAAAGAGAACGGCCAGGGCTCCGCTGATGGCTGCTGCTGTTAAGAATAATTTCATTTCAATATTTTATTTGTTCAAAAAGAATTTCTAATGTTTTCATGAGTAAAAACATTTTTTGACTATCGGGAAGCAAAACAAAACCATATTTTTAAAATCTTTTTTTGCTTTTCGATGACCCGGTGAAAGAATCTCAATTGCAATCATTATTTAGGTTCAATTTTTCTATATTGAATGGCGGCCGAAATTAAAGCATCATTGGGTTCCGGTGAATTTGTCAATGCATTAAAAAAGATCTCACTATCCCTTTGCGATGCAAGAATGGTTTCAGATTGTTGAATTATCAGTTGAGCTCTTTCATAAACTGTTGATACCACAAAATCGGAAAGGCTTTTATAACCACCCAAAATTGCAGCTTTTTCGATAATTAACTTCTTATCTTTTGATAGTCTCGCATCAAACCGGGTTTTCGCTTCGTGCTCAATAATCGTTTCCATAGTTCTTCTTTTTACAAATGTACGTAAATAACCCCTCCGAAACCAAACCTTGTGTGTTTGAAAAGAAATGATGCGCAGTCCTGTGACGCTTCACTTAAACAGCTACACATCCTTCAAATAGAGGAGGCATTTTTTAGATTTAATTCTTAGCTGAATAGGTATTGTTTTAAATAATGTACATTTGATTGACTAATATAATGAAATGAGAAATTCAGGTAAATTAAAACATATTGCTGCCGTTCTGCTGGTTGCTTCATTAACTTGTTTTCAGCTTCAGGCAAAAAGTGGGACACAAAATGGCGATTCAATTTCAAAGAGTCATGCTTTTCAGCAAATGCATCTTGGGATGTTTATCCATTATACCTATGTTGGAAAACCGTATCAGTGGGGTTCCACATTGTGGGCAGACACCACAAAGGTGCGAAATCTGGATGAACTGGCTGATAACCTGGATGTCAATGATATCGCTCAAACAGCGGTATCCATGCGGGCACAGTATGTTGTCTTTACCCCCTTTCATGCCAATATGAATGTGCTCTATCCGAGTGCAGTAATGAGCCAACGGTTACCTGGCCACAACTCAAAACGGGATGTTATCCGGGATCTAATTCAGGCATTAAAAACAAAGGATATTCGTGTGTTGCTCTACTTCCATCCAAGTGACGGGCACGATCTGACCAAAGAAGACCAGGAACGTACCGGATGGAATAATGGCGCACCATTTAGGCAATGGAACGATTTTGTGAATGAATTTCTGGGCGAAATAGTAAATAATTATGGGAAGGATATTTCCGGTTATTTTATCGATGGCGGGCTTCCTGAACAGGTTGATGCGGCAAGGTTACGAAAAACCATCATTGACCGTTATCCGGAATCATGGATCATTCAGAACAGCGGGTACAACCCTTTATGTGCTGATTTTTCCGCAAATGAGGATAATATGGTCCCTCCGTTTCCGGCAATAAGTTGGGTAAGATGCCAAAGGATCAGCGGTGAGTGGTGGGCGAAAGTAAATAATGTGATGTTTAATCCTGAAATGGCTTACCGTTATACGGTTCTTCAGGCAACGGTAACTAATCGGATTGGGGGCGGAAGTTGCTGGTCATTTGGGCCACATCCGGGTGGGAGATGGGAGCCTGGAGTCCGCACTTTTTGTAAAGATCTGGGTGGATTCATTGATAAAGCCGGTGAGTCACTTTTTGAAACACATCCGGGGAAAGCCTATCCTGCCAAAGAGGGTCAACCTTTGTTAGGGACTCAATATGTTGCAACAGAATCCCCAGATGGCAAAAAGACTTTCCTGCATGTTTTTTTACCGCCCAAAGGGACAAAATTAGAACTTCCGGTACCGGCCGATCAGCGACATTTTAAATCTGCCCGGCTATTCTCCAATAATCATAAAATTGAGCTGAAGCAAACAGATTCTTCGGTATCTCTGACAATCAGTTCTTTGGATCGGTGGGACGACCTTGATACTATTGTTGTTCTGGAATAAGGAAAATTTAATACTTTGGAGAATCTGTTTTTCTGCTACTTCCTGTTTGCCTCTTTCCATAACCCAAAACTCAGAATAGCTGTAACAATCAATCCTCCAATGCTTATCCACATTGGCAATAGAAAACCTGCGACAACTATTTCAGCACTAATTATTAAGCGCAAAAGATGGAGCAGGGCTATTATTCCAAATATAACCGATGCAATTTTTGTAAATGGGTTCATATCGTTGAATTTTATCAGTAA
This sequence comes from uncultured Bacteroidia bacterium, assembly GCA_903904515.1. GTDB lineage: Bacteria > Bacteroidota > Bacteroidia > Bacteroidales > Prolixibacteraceae > JAAFHB01. The sequence goes on along the minus strand of CAIVCR010000081.1, from coordinate 35,915 downwards.
AGGTAATACGATACGTTATTAATTGTTAATTAAAATTTTGTACCATAAATCTTCACGATACCTTCATGATTGCAAGAATACATTTGACCTATAAACAATTTTAAAATTCTACCATATGAAAAAGTTAGTACTCTTATTAAGTTTTGTATTCGCATTGGGTTTGTTTTCTGTCAATGCTCAGGTTTCAAAGAAAGAAGCTGGAAAGACTCCTGCTAAGACTGAGAAAGTAGTGAGGAAGAAAACGACAAAAAAGGTTGTTAAACCGGTTAAAAAAACGTCAAAGAAAGTAGCGGCTACTCCATCAAAATAGGTAAACCGGTTTAGATTATAAAAAAGGGTGTCTCAGAAGAGATTCCCTTTTTTGTTTTTATGTCGAATGGATTTTTGAAGTCAGTCGTGGGATAACTATCTTTGACCGAAAGGGGATTTCTATGAATAATTCGTGTGTTGTACCGGAAGGAGTATGAAAATCTTCTGGAGTTTCTGAAATAGCGGGAAGTTCCTCAAAAATCACTATAAAAATTTAAACTATGAAGCCGATTGTTTTTGCAGCGCTAAGTGTCCTGCTGATTTTAGTGAGTTGTAACGGAAAAACCGGGGGAAAGAGTTCCTCAAAAGCCTCATCATCTTTATATGAGATAAAAGAGGGCTTTGTTGATGCAAATGGGGTCATGATTTATTACAAAATTTTTGGCAAAGGGGAACCGCTTGTGATTGTTCATGGAGGTCCGGGTGCCTCGCATGACTATTTTCTTCCCTACCTTATTCCTTTAGCCCGGAAAAATCAACTTATCTTCATTGATGAGAGAGGTTCAGGCCGCTCACAAAAGGTAGAGAATGTTTCGGATTACACGGTAGAAAATATGGTTGAGGATGTGGAGGCAGTGCGGCAGGTATTGGATCTTGGCAAGATCAATCTTTTGGGTCACTCCTACGGGGGCGTTCTAGCTCAGGCATACGCGTTGAAATACCAGCAGAACCTTTCGCACCTGATTTTGTGCAGTACCTTCCACAGCACTCAAAAAGTGAATGAAACGTTTACCCGGATGAAGGGGAAAATGCCGGAGGAGCTTCGCACCAGAATTGATAAGCTTGAAAAAGCCGGATTGTATGGTCAGGGAAAGGATTATGAAAAAGGCCGCTATACCCCTGAATATATGGTTGCTGCCTGGGGTGAGGGTTATTTCCCTTACCTGTATCAGAACCATCCTGATGCCAATTATGACCCCATGGGCAATGGCATTATGTCGTGGGATCTATATCGTGAGATGTGGGGATCACATGGCGAGTTTGTAATTGATGGCAACTTAAGGTCTGTGGAATACACAGACCGCCTTTCTGGTCTGAAGGTCCCAACCCTTGTCACAGTTGGGGATAATGACCAATGCGAACCTTCACTGGCCAGGGATATGAATGACAAGATCCCCGGATCAAAACTTGTTATCTTTCCCAAAAGCGGACATATGACCTTTGTTGATCAGCCAACCCTTTTCATCTCGACAGTTGATGAATTTCTCCATTCGGGGAAATAAATAATATTATGTATGACTCCGGCCGGAGTCATACATTTCTTTCCCTGATCAAATTTCTATAAACATACAAACCCGCTGGGTTTGAAAATCCCTGTCCCAAAATCGGCGAATGGTTTTCCTATTTTGAAATCTTCATCTCATTGAGCAGATATCCGGCACCGCCAAATTTATCCATGATAAAAAGGGTGTAGCGGATGTCAACATTGATACAACGCTGAAGTGATGGCTCAAAGATAATATCGCTGCTCATCGATTCCCAGTTGCCGTCGAAGGCCGTCCCGATCAGTTCCCCCTTGCGATTCATTACAGGACTGCCTGAATTGCCACCGGTAATATCGTTGTTGGTCAGAAATGCGACTGGCATCCGACCATCCTTCATGGCATATTGTCCAAAATCTTTGGTGGTATAAAGCTCTTTAAGCTTAGCGGGAACTACAAATTCCCAGTTTTTTGGATCCTCTTTCTGCATCACTCCATCCAGGGTGGTCACATAATCGAAGGTCACCCCATCTTTGGGTGAATAACTCAGAACCTTTCCGTAGGTCATTCGCATTGTAGAGTTGGCGTCAGGGTAAATAGCTTGTCCTGCCTTCATCTCCAGAATCCCTGCAATATAAAGTTTTTGACCCTGTGCGTACCGTGAACGATACTGCTCAAGTTCTTTGTTGTATCTTGCCAATGCAGCAGAGATATTTCTTGATGCCTTTAAAGCAGGATCATTTTCCAGCTCTTTTTTATCGCCCGTAAGAGCTGCTTTGAGCTTTTCTTCGGAAACAAAAACAGATTTGGTGAACAATGCCTCTACAAAGGCGTCAATACTGCCTTGAAATTCAGAATCAATAGTTTTATAGAAATCGGGCTGGTCGGTAGTAGCAATTTTTTCTTTGAAAAGTGAAAGCAAGGCTTTTGCAACCTTCTTATCGGTAGCTACATTGTAATCTTTGTAGAAATCGGCAGGAGTCATTGGAATCATCGGTCTGGCATTTTTTTGATCTCCTGGGTTTACTTCCAGTTTTGGACCAAAACGGGTTGCTGCCGAGGTCAGTTCGATCGAACTAAGGGCTTCCATATAATATTTGAGAATAACCTGGAGCTTAGCCCTTCCATCAATGGCCGATTTTACGTCAGCCAGCGCATTTCCATATTTTTGAACCCTTGCCGGATCAGCATTAACCCATTCGGTGAAGGTTTTCTCTTCCGCAGCCCTTCTGTCGTAAACTTTAAGCTTTTCAAAGGTTTCGTTCATGCCGATCGCTTTTTTCCAGAAATTGGAGGATCCGGCATATTTACTGGCATATTGTAGCCTGATTTTAGGGTCAGACACCATATCGGCCATCAATACATTCTGACGAACTCCGCGCACTAAAATTGTAATTGCATTGGTAATTTCGCTGGTCTCCTTCACTTCATACGAGGTCATAAACCGATTGGTCCTGCCGGGGTATCCGATAACCATTGCAGGATCGTTCTGATTCACCCCTTTAAGGGAGATCGTCAGGAATTTTTTTGGTTTGAAGGGTACATTCTCTGTTGAAAACTCGGCGGGATTATTGTCTTTATCAGCATAAATGCGAAACATGCTGAAATCTCCCGTGTGACGGGGCCACATCCAGTTATCGGTATCTGCTCCAAATTTTCCGATCGATGAGGGGGGAGCGCCAACAAAGCGGATATCACTGTATGTTTTGGTGATCACCATATAATATTGATTATCGCCAAAAAATGAGACCACCCTCCCTTTCAGGTATTTATTCGCTCCAATAGCTTTGGTAGTCAGCTGATCGGAAACTGTTTTTAAAGCTTCTTCCCTAACTTTGGGTTCAGTCGTTGCTGATATAGCTTCAGTTACTTCTTTGGTAACATCCTCAAACCGGTCGAGAAAGGTTACTGTCAATCCTTTTGACGGTAGTTCCTCATCGTGCTTCATGGCCCAATAACCGTTTTGAAGGTAGTCATGTTCCACGGTACTCAGTTTCTGGATTGAGCCGTAACCACAGTGGTGATTGGTCAAAACAAGACCGTCACCGGAAATTATTTCAGCAGTACAACCACCTCCAAAATGGAGTACGGCATCCTTTAAACTGGAGTTATTAATGTCGTAAATATCTTTGGCAGAGAGTTTAAACCCAATTTCTGACATTTTATTAATGTTGAGCTTCTGAATTAGTGGAAGCATCCACATCCCTTCATCTGCACGCAAGGTGCCAATAGAGAAAACGATTACTGACAGAACCAGTAGTGCGGCTTTTTTGATATTCATGTTTAAGTTTGAATTTGGAACTTTAATAGCTGATTTACCCGACAATATTAACAATAAAGTGCTGAGAAAAAAATGAGATATGATTATTACAATAAAAATATTTAACTTTATGAGTTGGTTGAAAACAATAGAAGGAATGGACAATGAAACCAGAAGTTTAAGTATTATAATAACCCAAAATTTAATCCTATGAATGCAAAGTTAATGCCCTCGATTGTATTGATTTGTTTTGTATTTTTTATGGTTAGCAGCTGCAAAAAATATGATGTTGGCACCGCCAAAGTAATTGAACTTAAGGATGCAAAGATTAATGCGAATGATTTGCATAGCAAGAGTGTTTATACGACAGTTGACAGGGTTGTCCTTCCTGATGCTGTTATTTCAGGGAAAGTAATTAAGCCATGGGATGTTTCTCTGTTTTCAACGTATAATTATGGCAAATGGCAATTTGGACACGGCTACCCCTATAAAAGGATGTTGGAGCTAATGCCCTACGGATATAGTTCAAAATCAGATACAAAAGCGGTATCATTACTCCATTTCTTTACGATGACCGACATTCATATCACCGATAAAGAATCTCCTGCCCAAACCATCGAGTATAGTTTCATTCCTGCGATATTTTCTTCCTCAATTTCATGTTATTCACCATCAATGCTCTTTTCGACGCATGTTTTAAATGCAGCTATTCAAACCATTAACGACATTAACCGACAAAATCCGCTTGATTTCGGGATCGCCCTGGGCGATATGGCAAACACCAGTATTTACAATGAATTCAGATGGTTTATAGATCTCTTTGACGGGAAGAACATCAATCCGGATTCAGGGAAAAAGGACGATCCTATACCCGGTCCGGCTAACGATTACCAGGATAAATATCAGGCTGAAGGGCTTTGTAAATCGATTCCCTGGTATGCGACGATCGGGAATCACGACCATTTTTTTATAGGGGCAAAAAAATTTAACGAAAAGGTACGAAAAAACTTAATTGGTAGGGAAATCCTCCAAATGGGAAATGCGTTTACCCAGGATAATGCCCTGGATTTAAATACCTATTCCATGGGCACTTTGGACGGCCGAACTTTATATGGCGATATTATTGGGGCAGGAGTAGTGGCCGAAATGAAGAATATACCGACTATTCCGGCCGATCTCAATCGACGGGCTCTTACAAAAGTGCAAATAATGAAAGAATTCTCAAACACGACCACAATTCCCAGAGGGCATGGATTTAATCAACCCAATATTTTTGACGGGTGTTATACGTTTGAACCAAAATCAGATCTGCCGCTCAGGGTTATAGTCCTGGATGACACCATGGATGAAAGTGAGAATCCGCCATCAGGCGTTGGTTATGGATGCGGCTCATTGGGGAACGGCCGTTTTGAATGGCTCATTAAGCAGCTCCAGGCTGGACAGCGGGAGGATAAGCTGATGATTATCGCTGCACATATCCCTATTGGAGTAGAAGCTCCGCAATCGATACTTGGCTGGATAGATGGGGCAGCTCAGGATGAAATTATCGCGGAATTAAAAAAATATCCAAACTTTATGCTTTGGTTATCCGGTCACCGTCATTTCGATGCGGTCACTCCTTTCGCTTCAGGCGATAAAGGGCATCCCGAAAATGGATTCTGGGAGGTTGAAACACGATCATTACGGGAATTTCCCCAACAATTCAGGACCATCGATATCATGCGGAATAGCGATAACACGATTTCCATTCTGGCAGCCGATGTAGATCCGGATGTCAGTCACAATTCATTTGCCGCACTTTCGCGCTCTTATGCAATTGCATCATACCAGGCATACGACAGACTGGAATCACCATTGCCGACCAATGTAGAGCTGGTCAAAAAACTAACTCTCCGAATGCAGGGTAAGATTTCGAAGTATAAACCATCTGGATCAAAATAAGTACTATACATTCAAGTTTGTCGTGTTCCTGCAACACTTAAAATTACTTGTTGATTGTTAATTTTGATAGATTAAATCAGAATGTGATGAAAAAATATAGTCGAAGAGATTTTCTTCTCAGTTCGGGGTTGACCGCAGGCACCGTATTATTTATCCCCTTTAGGTCCTCCTTCGCTTCTTCATCTGACCTCGTTGAAAATGTGGGTGAGATTATCACCCCCAAGAGCAAGGAAGATCTGTTTTCTTACATTGACAGGGTGAACGGCACGTTTGATCAATCGTTTTACAGACGGATTGTCGGTTCTGCAAATCCGTTCAAAGAGGGGGACCTGGCTCAGGGTATAGCTGCCATCAATGAAAACTCGCGGGTTAATGCCCGGGTACTCTTATCCAACACAAAAATTAAGGAGCTCTGCGAAAGGCCGCTTTTTGACGATGAACTTCTTACACTGATTTCCAGAACGACCGACCACAACATCTTCAATTCGATCTCCAACCTCACTTTGGGGGAACTTAAAACTTTTATCCTGGAGAATTCTGAAGAGCAGATCAAAGCGATTATGCCAGGATTAACCAGCGATATTATTGGTTGCCTGGTCAAACTCTTAACCAATGAAGAGTTGATAAAGGTTGGGCAGAAGGTGTTTAATCCGCTGCCAGGTAGCAAAATTGGTGCAAAAGGGTACCTGAGTGCCCGTATTCAACCCAATTCACCTACAGATAATATAGACGATATAATGATGCAGGTCTTTAACGGATGGTCATACGCAGTTGGCGATGTCGTCCTTGGAACCAATCCTGTATCGAGTGATCCCGAATCTGTTGGCAGAATCGCCAGTGCCCTTCATGATATCCTAAAAACGTTCGAACTTGAAAAGGTGATGCCTGATTGTGTCTTGTCGCACATCGACATACAGGCAGAAGTTGAGAACAGGAATCCGGGTACAACGGGAATCTGGTTTCAAAGTTTGGGGGGAACTGTGAAGGCGAATAAAACGTTTGATCTTACGATAGAAAAAATGTTTAATCACGCCTCTAACCGAACCGGACAATATGGATTATATGCTGAGACCGGGCAGGGTGCCGACTTTACTAACGGAAACGGCGAGGGATTTGACATGGTTGTTCATGAATCCCGCAAGTATGGATTTGTGCGGGCACTAAAAAAGAGAATTGCCCAGGTCCAGCAAAAGAATATGCCCGGTCCGTGGGTCCATGTAAATGATGTAGCCGGATTTATTGGTCCTGAAGTTTTCAGGAGCAAGGAGCAATTGGTGAGGTGTTGCCTGGAAGATACGGTTATGGGGAAACTTCATGGATTGACTATAGGCCTGGATGTCTGTTCCACGTTGCATATGGACATAACCCTGGATGATCTGGAGTGGTGCATCGATCAGATAATGCCTGCAAATCCTGCTTACCTGATGGCTCTTCCAACAAAGAACGATCCAATGCTAAGCTATCTTACCACCGGATTCAACGACCATGTACGAATCCGGGAAAAGTTCGGGTACAAGGTAAATGATGCGATGTGGGAGTTTTTCAAAAAGATTGAGATATTCGGGCCGGACGGAAAAATTACGGCACATTTTGGCGATCCGGCATGGGTTTACCTAAAATACCGAATTGCAAAAGGGGACATAAGAACCAATGGTGTAATTTATGCCGAGGGGAAGAGGCTTATTGACGAGATAGAGGGGAGAGGTGTCCCGATTGCTCAGGGCTATGGCAAGAATATCTGGGACCTGGAACCGAAACTTGACAAAAAAATCCATGAATTGTATACCGATTCCAAGGTTTGCCTCTGGAGAGAGATGCCTGAAATGTTTATCGCTTCGATTCCTAATCCGGTATCTATAAGAACCACTTCAGCAGACCGAAAGGATTATGTTTATCACCCCCCGACAGGTGAAATACTAACCCAGGAGGCCATTGAAAAATTGAACAGCTTAAGAAGACGATGGAATGGCAATAGTCCTGACGTTCAGATATTGATTTCCGATGGATTGAATGTCTCCGCACTTACCGATGAAGGTCATCTGAAAGTGTTTTTAGAATATCTGAATAAAGAGCTTATTAATAAGGGGTTATCGGTTTCGTCTGAAAATGTTGTGATCCGGCATGGCCGTGTTAGAGCCGGATATCGATGCGGAGAATATCTCTTTGGTCAGGATTCCGATATTGACAGACCCAAAGGGATTATTCATATAATCGGAGAGAGGCCGGGCTCCGGGCATCACAATTTTTCGGCCTACCTTTCAGCTCCATTGATTAGCATGTGGAAGGAGAGGGGGAAACTGGATCACAATAACTCCAAAGTGGTATCCGGTATTTCAGACACAGCCCTTAAACCCGAATTAGCCGCAAAAGAGACTGTAAAGATCTTAGCCGAAATGTTTACATCATCACGCAGTCAACTCCCTAATGCTCTTACTTAACCTGTTATTTTGCGCAAAGTTGGGAAGCAAAGGATATTGAAAATTTTATCTTTGCGATCTCAGCGTTCTTAGCGAGAAATTTTTAAAGCTATTCGTTTAGGAACTTTATAATTCCCATAATGAGGAACGACTCAATTTTTATGAATATTTTTCTGTTACCAAAATATTAAATTCATGAAGAATCTGCATAAATACTTACTTCTATTCCTGTTTTATTTTCAGTTGTTGGTTTGTAGCGCGGCGGCACCGACCGATAAAATGGCCTGGTGGAAAGAGGCCAGATTCGGCATGTTTATCCATTGGGGTTTATACAGTATACCTGCCGGGGAATGGAATAACCGGCAAACCAAGATCGGTGAAACGACCGAATGGATTCAGTGCTATATGAAGATTCCTGTAGCCGACTATAAGAAGTTGGCTACACAATTTAATCCGATTCATTTTGACGCTGATCGTTTTGTCCTTTTGGCGAAAGAGGCCGGAATGAGATATATTGTGCTGACATCCAAGCATCATGAGGGTTTTGCAATGTTTAAATCTTCCGATCCTTTTAATGTTGTAGATGCAACTCCCTATAAAAAAGACATTGTAAAAGCGTTGGCTGATGCCTGTAAGAAACACGGAATGCACTTTGGATTGTATTATTCTCAGGCGCAGGACTGGAATCACCCGGGCGGTGCAGCATGTTCAGGACATTGGGATATTGCTCAGGAGGGGAGCTTTGACAAATACCTTGACCAGGTTGCAGTTCCTCAGATTAGTGAAATTCTTTCAAACTATAAGCCTGAAATCCTGTGGTGGGATACCGCCTGTGAAATGACCAAAGAGCGGGCAGCCAAATTTGAACCAATATTAGCCAAATACCCGAATCTGATCGTTAACAACCGGCTCTGTGAAGGTGTTGCAGGGGATCTGGAAACTCCGGAACAGTTTATCCCTTCGACTGGCTTTCCCGGTAAGAACTGGGAATCGTGTATGACCATGAACGGCACCTGGGGTTATGGGGCCAACGATCACAACTGGAAAAGCGCTGAAACTCTTGTGAGGAATCTTATCGACATCGCATCCAAAGGGGGAAATTACCTGCTAAATGTTGGCCCCACTTCACTTGGACTTATTCCTGATCCTTCAATCGAACGGTTAAAAGCAGTTGGAGCGTGGATGAAAACCAATGGAGAGGCTATTTATGGCACTTCTGCCAGCCCGTTTAAAAAATTGGATTGGGGGCGTTGCACGATTAAAAAAGTGGGAGGGGAAAATCTTATCTACCTGCATGTTTTCGATTTTCCGGAAGATGGCGTTCTTCGAATTCCTGGCCTGGCCAGTAAAGTGGATGCAGCCTTTGCCCTGGAAAATAAAAACCAGAAACTTCACCTGGAGACTGCAGAAAACTTTATGAAAATTGATGTTTCAAAAGTTAACAGGGAGAAATTTGCAACGGTGATCGTTTTGGAAACCAGCCAGGAGGTGCTGGTATACAATGCTCCAGAAATTCAGGCAGAATACTCTGTTTTTATCGATAAGGCTTCATTTAAAATCACTTCTGACAATCCCGGTTCTGTGATCCGTTTTACAACCGACGGATCAGTCCCGACCAATGAATCACCTGTTGCCAATGGAATGAACACGGTTTCTGCATCCGCTTCATTTGTGGTTAAAGCGCTCTGTTTTAAAGATGGGAAAGCAATCAGCGGCTACACAGAAAGAGCTTTTTCCAAAGAAGAACCCATTTCGGCCGTTGAGGTGCCGCAAAGCAAACCGGGATTACAATACAGTTATTTCGAAGGTGTTTGGGGCCAATTACCCGATTTCTCCGCTTTAAAACCTTTGGATACAGGGGTGACCCGGCAGATTGATCTGACTATGAAAAAGAGAAAAGCAGACTATGGGGTGGTATTTGCCGGTTTTCTGTTAGTTCCTCAGACCGGTGTTTATCAATTTTTTCTGAGCTCAAACGATGGATCTAAAATGATCCTATCGGGGAAAACCCTTTCCAATGACGGACTCCATGGAATGGATGAAAAGTCGATGGATATTTCCTTATCCAAGGGGATGCATCCAATGGAAATTCAGTATTTCCAGGCTGGTGGAGGCGACGGCATAAAACTGGAGTGGAAAACGAACGGGAAAGATCGTTCAGTAATTGAAAATTCAAATTTGCTGCACCTATAATTTTCTGATTTATAATTTTATAACTTAATGAAATTTAATAGTCAAGTATTTGCAACCTGTTATCTGAGTTTTGTTTTAGTCCTCATGTTATGTTCCTGTGAAGGTAAAAAGGGAAAAACACCCGTAATCTATATTACTGATCTCTATCATCCGTTTAATTTTGAGAATGTCCGTGTAAGGGTGGATAGTAATGCGGTTTTGCACTATTCGGATACAGGCAACCGGGTATATCGTTTTAGAATTTCAGGTCCGACAAATTACGGTACCAGGATGACAACAATTTATAATAGTCTGACTAAAGAATTTTAATACGGATAAAATTCAATACTTTCGTTCAATCTCATTAACTGGATAAAATCCGAAATAGTTGGAACGTATGAACCGCGATAAACTAAACACCATCTTTACACAAAGTTTTAAAAGAAACTGGTCTATGCCGGTTTTTACCGATTTTGAGGGAACAACGACGACCTATGGCGAAGCGGCACAGATGATTCGCCAGATTCATAGGTATTTTAGGGAAAGTGGCATTCAAAAGGGGGATAAGATTGCTATTCTTGGACGAAACTCATCAACCTGGGCCATCTCATTTCTGGCTATTTCCGGTTATGGTGGGGTGATAGTTCCCATTTTACCCGACTTTAACCCTGACGATATCGTTCATATCCTCAACCATTCCGAATCAATTTTCCTTTTTGCCGCGGATACCCTTTTTGACAAACTTCCTGTTGACAAACTTCCGGGGATTAAGGGGGTAGTCAGTCTGTCGAAATTCTCACCCCTTTCATTTAAAACAGTTAAAGAACAGGAGCTTTGGGAAACATGCTTTACACCCTTGATGGCCGGACAATCGACATCCGATAACTTTGAAATGGATGAATATACCGGAGAAGATCTGAGCATTATCTCCTACACCAGTGGCACTTCAGGTTTTACCAAAGGGGTGATGATCCCTGCCCGCAGCTTACTTTCGAACATTATTTATGCGCAGGATCATATGCCTTTGGAAGCTGGCGACCGCATTGTCTCATTTCTCCCGATGGCTCATGTTTTTGGTTTATTGTTTGAATTTTTGTTCCCGGTCTCAGTGGGTTGCCACGTAACCTTTCTCTCGAAAGCACCCACTCCGCAACTGATTATTAAGGCATTTCAGGAAGTTAAACCACGACTGATCCTGTCAGTCCCCCTTGTGATCGAAAAAATATACAAAAAACGGATTCTTCCTGAACTTGAAAAGCCGCTGATTAAATTTTTGCTTAAGGTTCCCGGCATTCAGCTCCTTCTATTTAAAAAAGTCAGGACAAGTCTCATCGACACCTTTGGGGGAAATTTCCACGAAATAGTGATCGGGGGAGCTCCCTTAAATCACGAAGTGGAAGCTTTTTTCAGAAAAATTAAATTTCCATTTACGATCGGATATGGGATGACTGAGTGTGGTCCGCTTATTTCCTATGAACCCTGGACAAGCTTTAGTCCATCGTCGGCAGGGAGATTAGTCGACAGGATGGAAGTTCGTATCGATTCCAGGGATCCATATAATGAAGTAGGCGAAATCCAGGTGAGGGGAGCCAACGTGATGTTGGGTTACTATAAAAATGAAAAAATTACCGCTGAAACCATCGACAGCGAAGGGTGGCTCCATACCGGAGACCTGGGAATTATCGACACCAAAAATTCAGTTTATATCCGGGGACGTTCCAAGAATATGCTCCTTGGATCATCAGGACAGAATATCTATCCCGAAGAGATGGAAGATAAGTTGAATAATTATCCTTTTGTCATGGAATGTGTGATTACTGAGCGGGATGGCAAATTGGTTGCTTTTGTTTATCCTGATCCTGAAATAGTTGAGAAAGAAATGGCTGATGTAGTACAGCTTAAGGATATTATGGAAGAAAACCGAAGGCAGGTTAACAAAGAGTTCCCAAAATTTGCCCAGCTAAGTTCGATTATTTTAGTGACTAAAGAATTTGAAAAAACGCCAAAACGGAATATTAAGAGATATTTGTACACCTGATATTCTATAGTATTAAATATTGAGTTATCGATCTGAATATTCTCGTAACAGATTAATATAGAACTTTATAAACTAATAATTCCTATGAATAAAACAGATAATTCCCGCAGATTGTTCCTGAGAAATTCCTTATTGTTATCTGCAGCGGCTGCTGTTCCTGCTGTCTGGACCACCACAGAGGGGAAAACCATCTCCGAATTGCCCAATGGGGGAGAACGCTCCATTTATGGGAATAGTGTATCTTCTCACACACTCAGTTCAAACCAGGGTTCTTCAAGTGTGGAAGTATTGCCTGGTAACTACGGTTACAATCAGGAGTTGTGTAAACATTATACCTGTTACCGGGCAGCAGGACACCTATCTATTGATGGAGAGGTGGAAAAGGAGGCCTGGAAGGCCGTTCCGAAATCCCCCCGGTTTGTCGATTTGGTAACAGGAAAATCTGCCCTTCTTGATACGCGCGCTGCAGTTCAGTGGGATGATGAAAATCTCTATGTGGCATACTGGATCCAGGAACCAAATGTTGCAGCCACATTGACTAAACGGGACTCACTAATATGGCATGATAATGATGTTGAGCTATTTATTGCGGGTGAGGATTGTTATTATGAATTTGAGATCAATGCCTTTGGGACAGTTTACGAAGTTTTGTGGGTTTGGCAGGATGCCTATAAGCATGGCAGCAGATTTGAGATTTCGGAATTGGATTTGCTGACGCAGAAAGTTGAGGTTCTGGGAGGCGATTTTGATGGACGAAAGCATCCGCGCGGAGGGCGGTGGGGTTTCCGTGAATGGGATCTCAAGGGGTTGAAAACAGCTGTAAAGGTAAATGGAACAGCCAACAAAAGTGAAGATGTTGATGAAGGGTGGACTGTAGAGATTGCAATTCCCTGGTCCGGGATGAAATTGTTGGCAGGTGACAGGTCGCTCCCACCCAAGCCGGGCGATGTTTGGAGAATGGATTTTTCCCGTTTTGAGTTATTAAAGGATCAGGATTCAAAGATAAATCCGGGGTGGGCATGGAACACTCATGGCGTGTATGACTCCCATATTCCCGAATTGTTTACCTATATTCACTTTTCGGATAAAACTGTTGGCGAAATTCACAGCTGATTTTTAAGATATTCAGCATAACGCCCGGCTGCAATGGGTCCAAAAAATGTCGTTATTATTTATGTTCTGGCAGCGATTGATCGGGATGGTTTTCCTCAATTAGTTGACGGAGTGTTATTGGAATTTCAAAGCAATTTTAACTAAAATGCGTATTGTCTGCGAATGCCTGATTGAATTCAAAACCCGAATAACAGGCGCAATTCCTTAATCCAAGTCCTATACTCAATTATTTAGGGTTAGGCTCTCAACTCTCTTTTTAGGCACCTGGTTTATCCTTACCCGCTTGCGGTATGGCATTCCCATAATTTGGTTATTCAGCCAGCATGCGATCTCAAAAGGCTTATATACAATTATATAATAGCTTTTTTGATATTTTCCAGATGACTAAAATGGGCATGTGAATCATGTAAGTTTATTCAAGAATATTGCAATTTATATTGATGTATATGGCTCAACTTTGGACTGTGATAATCTTGTCACTATTTGAGTGAGTAATAATTTAAAACAATTACAAATGAAAAAGCTTTTATTGGGTGTTTTAATTATAGGAGGTGCATTTGCGTTTTATGCATGTAGCCAAAGATCCGGCTCTATTGATACGATCGTATTAAAATCAAACGCCGTGGCTCTTATTACTGCTGATACCAAAATGGATAATGCGGTTGTAACTGCAGGTTATGAATCTGATATTTTCTCTTTAGGAAGCGGTTCGATTGCAATCTATAGTGCTGGATTGAAGAGTGCCGACATGGGCGGTGGAATGTACAGGAATATGTTTGATCATTTTCCAAAATTCAAACTCCATTATCGCTATGGATTTTGTCCCGATCTTAATGTTGTGACAACGAACGGAGGATATCCAAAAACGATGACTCTTGATTATGGTGACAGCCTTCAACTTGAAAACGGGCATATCCTTAGCGGAAAGATCATTATTGTCATTTCTGCTGCACCGTTTAAATCGTCCAGTACACAATCAGTCACTTTTGTTAACTTCTGCAATGATTCTGTATGCATTTCAGGCACATCGGTCAAAACCCGAACCAAAGATCCGGAGATTAAATTTACTGAAAACGGAGATCTTACCATCACACTGGCAGATGGGACGACTATTCACAGGGTTGAGGTTAATGAAAAGACCTGGATGGCGGGTACTGAAACCGAATTTGATCCTTCAGATGATATGACGGTAACCACTACAGGACAGGTTATTGTAACCGACTCAAAGGGAAACTCCTATTCGAAAATCATTACAGTGCCCCTTATTAAAACCGGGGAGTGTAAGTTTATTTCCAGCGGGATAATCGAATATAAAGACAGTTCCGGCAAATTTGCGACGGTTGATTATGGAAATGGTACGTGCGACAACAAAGCCACCAGGACAACTCAGGACTCAACAACAGTTATTTCGCTTGGCAGAGAAAGAAGATAACCGTTTTGATCCGACAGCTGATTTGATACGACGGTGAAAAGAGGTTAAAAACTATTATGAATAAACACTTATCCTTTTAAAAAGGGATAGGTGTTTTTTATGAAGATTAAAATGTAAATGCAATTTTGACCCCTAAAAGGATCAGAAAGCCGCCCAATGTGCGGTTGATCCCCTTTTCATACTTAAGAAATACTTTTTGAACCCTGGGCTGTGCCAGAAATATGGAAACGATGGTAAACCAGGATAGGGCAGTTAAGATAATGATTACCGAAATCGTCAGAATGACATAAAGCGGTGTGGAGTTCCCGATCACAAGGGTAAACAAACTTAGAAAAAATAGTGTGGCCTTGGGATTTAATATATTGGTTAGAAAGCCCATTCTAAAAGCCTGAAAACGAGAGATGTCGATTCCTGTAGCGGTTTCAGTTATATCCAGTCTGGATCCCTTGGCCAACAGAGAACCAATCCCCATATAGATCAGGTAACCCGCGCCAAGTAGCTTAATCATTGAAAACAGAATCACCGATTTGGAAATGAGGAATCCAATTCCAGCCGCACAGTAAAAAAGATGAACCCCAAGCGCCATGGCAATGCCTAAGCCTGTAAAAATCCCCGAACGACGGGAATAGATCAGTGAATTTCGGACGGTCATCACAAAGTCAGGACCGGGGCTAACTGCAGCAAGTAAATTTAAAAGCGCTACTGTACCAATAAGCGGTAAGTATTCCATTTGTCAAACAAGTTCATTAAATCCCGAAATATCATCCAGCCTGACCGGTCTCCCGTTTTTTAAGCCCACTCCTATCACTTTGGCATGAGCTACCAGCTTATTTTCAGGCTGTTTGAAAATGTCCTGCTCAAAAACCAGCCTGAGAAGTCCGTCCCGCTGGATATTTAGCCTTACCACAAAATGATCTCCGCTTGTGAGCGATAATTTGTAATCGATCTCAATCCTCGATACGACAAGATCAATTCCCTGGGTATGGAGGGTCGCAAAGTCGATGTTTTGTTCTTTTAGAAAAGTATGACGCGCATGTTCGAAGTAATTTAAATATACCCCGTTGTTTACGATTCCCTGGAGATCACATTCATAATCACGAACAGTGAAATCTAACTCGTACTTGTAACTGATTGTTTCTTTATTCATTATACTGTATTTGCCTTTTCCTGGCAGATTTGTGATATCGGTGATTCATCCCGGAATGAAGCGGCAATTTCAACATTTTTTTTAATCCGTCCAAATTCTTCCCGGAGGATTTTATCCAGTATCTTTAAAGCTTTATATCTTACATTTTGTTGCAGGCAAATACTACTGTGTATAAACCCTTTATTGCTGTTGAAGTAAGGCTGTTGCATAATCCTCAGCTTAAATATGAATAATTCATAACTTTATTTGGCCGCTTTAAATGGCCTTTCAAGGTTAAAATGCGCCTTTCGCCTTTCTGGTAGTACTAGGTCTTTAAACAAATTTAGTGCCGCTATGTTAAATTACTATGGTTAGAAACATAATAGAATGAAAACACTTGAACAGGTTAAGAGTAAACTAGGCAAATCATATGACGATTTGGAATATCTTCTGAATTGTCTGAAGGAGGTGATGCTTGAATCCGGAGAGGCTGAACTGGCACAGGATATCCCATGGATTACTGATTCACTGAGCTTTCATGATAAAGTGTTTACCGGGAAACATCTCCAGTTATACTCAACCTGCTTTCAGCTGCTTAATATTGTAGAGGTAAATGGAGCTGTTCAAAACCGACGGAAAAAGGAGAATCAAAATTCGCTCTCTGAGATTGACGGATTGTGGTCCTATAACCTTAAGCTTTTAAAACAAAAGGGTTATAGTGCTGAGGAAATTGCCGCAAACCTTTCAGAGATAAAAGTGGAGCCGGTATTAACAGCCCATCCCACCGAGGCAAAACCCACTATAATGCTTGAACACCTGCGCAATTTGTACCTGTTGGTTGTGCGACGCGAGAACCAGATGTACAGTAAATTCGAACAGGATGAAAACCGTAAAAATATTAAAATTGCACTTCACCGTATTTGGCGAATATCTGATGTATACACCGAAAAACCCGATATCGACTCTGAGCTTGATAATATCATTCACTACCTGACGCAGGTTTTTCCGGAAGTTATAACCCTTCATGACAGGCGCCTGGTTCAAGCCTGGGTGGAGGCAGGATTCGACCCTTCATTAATACGAGGGACCACAAATTACCCTAAAATTACTTTTGGTAACTGGGTAGGGGGCGACCGTGACGGACATCCCCTGGTAACTTCGGATGTCACAAAAAATACGTTGTTAAAGCTTAGATTAAAAGCATTTCAGGTTATCAAAAAGGAACTGATGACTCTTCAGAAAAATCTCAGTTTTCACTGCATTGAAAAACAACTGGATGGTAATTTTCAGGGAAATTATAATCGCTTGTATAATGAGATCAGGAAATTTTCAGGGCATCTCAAGATTGATTATCCAAATGAGGCCTTTAAACAATATCTGTCATTCCTGATTGCAAAACTTCCAGTTGTGGTTTATGAAGGGGTGGCCAAGGAGATCCGCGAGGAGACAATAAGTTACAAATATCCGTCTAACCTGATCAAAGATCTTGAAATATTACAAAATGGATTAAAAGCTTTTGGGGCTTCTGAAATTGCTTATACCGATGTAAACGAGATTATTCGGATTATAAATACTTTTGGGTTTCATTTGGCTAAGCTTGATATCAGGCAAAACAGCCGTTATCACGAGCAGGTTCTTTCAGAACTTATGGATGCGGCTCAATTGAATGGCGAATCTTTTCTAAAAAGTGATGAGACACAGCGAATCTCTTTTGTCAATAGAGAGTTAAGCTCCTCGCGACCTTTTACCCATCCCAATATCGCCCTCGGAAATGAAGCCAGTTTATTGGTTGACACCTATCGCGTAATCAGTGAGCATGTTAACAAATATGGGGAGGAGGCACTGGGTTCTCTTATCGTTAGTATGACTCGTAATTTATCCGATCTGCTGGTTGTTTATTTGCTCGAAAGAGAGGCGGGTTTAATGATTAATACCCCTGATGGCATCGCTTCAAGGCTACCTGTAGTCCCACTTTTTGAAACGATTGAAGATTTAATACGCAGTCCTCATATTCTGGATCAGTTTTTATCGCATCCGGTGACCAAAAACAGCCTGAGATTACAACAACAAACGAATGGCCTTGCTGTCCCGGTGCAACAGGTGATGATTGGTTACAGCGACAGCAATAAAGATGGCGGTATCCTGGCGAGTCAGTGGTATTTGTATGAAGCACAGTCCAAACTCGCAGAAATTGGGTTAAAGCATAAGGTCAAAATCCGTTTCTTTCATGGTAAAGGGGGGTCTATTAGCCGGGGTGCGGGACCGACACACTGGTTTTTACGGGCATTACCACCAGGGACAATTAACGGCGATATCCGGTTGACGGAGCAGGGGGAGACCATTGAACGCAAATATGCCAATAAGAACAATGCTGTTTATAATCTTGAACTTCTTACAGCCGGAACCTTGTCGGCTACCATGATTCAAAATAATAACCGGATTAAAGAGCACGAGCTGGCATCCGAGTTTGGATACCTGGTCTCCAAAAGTATGGAAGTTTATAAAGAGCTCATTGAAAAACCGGGTTTTATCCAGTTTTATGAAAAAGCTACCCCGATTGATGCGATTGAGCAAAGCAAAATAGGAAGCCGCCCTTCACGCCGCACAGGTACCCGGTCGCTGAACGATCTTAGGGCTATTCCGTGGGTATTCAGCTGGAGTCAGTGCAGGTTCAATATTACCTCGTGGTACGGCGTTGGTACCACCCTGGAAGCGATGCAGAAACATAATCCCGATAAGTTCGAACGGTTTAAAAATTCTGTGAAAACTGATCCTTTTATCAGATACATACTCACAAATGTTGACTCGAGCCTCGCCTCATCCGATGAAGCCATTTTCCGGCAATATGCATTGCTTGCAACAGATGTTCCTGAAAGTGACCAGATCTTAACCCTTATGCTAGATGAGTTGGCACGTACACGTCATATGATTGATTTTATTTTGAATATCCCTCTTGAGCAACGAAGGGTCAACCATTTTTATTCCACACTTTTACGCGCTGAAGCCATGGAACCGCTTCACAAGCATCAGGTTAATTTATTAAGACAATGGCGCCAAAGCAATAAGCCGGGAAGCTCTGATAACGGGAATGCACTTCTTTTTGAACTTCTTCGCTGCATCAATGCTATTGCAGGAGCAATTGGATTTACCGGATAATTAATCTATTAATGCATACACTAAATTTTTGATCAATGGATTTAGCGCAAATATTTGCCAATAACCAACTTTGGATAGAAGAAAAACTTAAAACAGATAAGGATTTTTTTAAGAATTTATCTCTTGGCCAAAGTCCTAAAGTTCTCTATATCGGCTGTTCAGATAGCCGGGTGACCGCAGAGGAGCTTATGGGGACAAAACCGGGAGAGGTGTTTGTCCATCGCAATATTGCCAATATGGTTCCAAATACCGATTTAAGTGCAATGTCGGTTATCAACTATGCGGTAAGCCATCTTAAAGTTAATCACATCGTGGTTTGCGGGCACTACTATTGCAGTGGCGTAAAGGCCGCAATGCAGGCTGAAGACATGGGAATCCTCAATCCATGGTTGCGGAACATCCGTGATGTTTATCGGCTGCACAAGGATGAACTCAGTGGTATTACTGACGAAGAGGCCAAATACAAACGGCTCGTCGAATTAAATGTACAGGAGCAATGCGTCAATATAATAAAAACCTCAGACGTCCAAAAGGCCTACAAGGAGCGGGATTTTACCGTTCATGGCTGGGTTTTTGATATCCACACGGGTAAACTGATTGATCTTAAAATAGATTTTGACAATATCCTTAAGGAAATTATGGAGATCTATCGTATTATTTAATTGAGTAAATCTATCTATTTCAGCAGGTGTGATCCATGATGCGAATAGGCAACAATATATAAATAATATGGCTATTCGCATACTGAGTGAAAGTGATAGTATTGTGCTGTCATCATACCTGAAAATAGAAAGCTGAACTTTTAGGATTCATACTTTATTTATGCAACCAGATGTAATCAGGGAGTAAAACCACTCTGTATTTTGGTCGGGCCTAATTTTTTCTCTATCCTTAGGGATTAAAAATGAAGCTCTTTAAATAGGTTAAAAGGCTAAGCAATTCTGAATTTATTCCCGGATTTAAAGATTATCCTACCCTTCGTTTTTTAAGTTTCAGCAACTCAATAACGTGTGCGTTAACGGAATTTTTATTTGAGCATAAGTATGCACTGAACTTCAGCTTTTCTCTTAAAATTATAAGCCCTGACCTGCCGTAGTAAAATAATATTTATCAAAGTTTTAAATACCAATAAATCAATAAAATGCATAATATTATATGAAGTTTTTTGATTAAGTATAAAGTGTTTTGGTTAATTGTGAACGGTTTAGGCTTTCATGAGTTTACAGGGTGGGTGTTCCTGAATATATCCGTGTGCGAAAACGGAAGATTTATAACGACCCAATTCTCTACTTTGAGTTTGTTATCCCATACTTTTTGACCCTGGTTTTTTTCGGTGCCTCCAACAATTTTATGACATTGAAGGTGCCATTATAATCTGGAATATTTTTGTCAGGGCCACTTCATATAAATTGAGAACTTTTGAACCTGGCTATTTAAGGCTAATGACACTTATGACCAAATTGCCTACATCTGTGAAAGAAAAATATACGTTTACCAAATTGTCTGCAAATTTTACTTAAATATCCGTTTTTGTTCCCGATAATTTTGGAAATTTGAATAGAAAACAGACCATCCTAATACTTTTGGGATCTGAAAATCGTCAAAAAGGGATTAAAAACAATTTTTTTGCAGATGAAAACTACACATTTTCTGATGTTGTTTGGTTTGATCCTGCTGATTGGTTGTGGTGGGGCAAAGACAGCTACAACAGGATCACCGGAGGGAGCCTACCTCGTATTTATCGGAGAACCCCAAAATTACACCACCGGGATTACCGTTAAGATTGATGAAGAAGCTACGTTTAGTGCCGAAGTGGGAGCGGATCTTAGTAACAGTTCAACGGCTAAAGTTTACCCTGTTCCCAGCGGAAAGCATTTTGTTACTGTAAGCCATAATGGCTCTATAATTTTCAAGAAGCAAGTGGTAGTCAAGGTACAGGAAACAAAAAAAATTGTATTGCCCTAAGAATTATATTTCTGGTTACGGCTTGAGAAAAAAGAAATGCATATAAACCCGTTGAGGGGTGATGTTTTAATTTTCCTTTTTACCGGAAACCGGATATTAGGCACTGTGAAAACAGTTAATTGAACTCGCGTTTCAAAAGGCTAAACACCTTGAGGTCGAGAAACAGATCTTTATGCCGTTCACCGCTCCGTTCTATCCCTTCAAGTGTGAAGCCTAACCGTGAAGCTATATTCGCGCTGGCGGTGTTTTGAACAGCACACCGTATTGAGATTCTGTTCATCCTCATCATCTCAAAAGAGAGCTCTATAAGGGTCTGGCATGACCTCGTAATAATGCCACGGCCGGTCATTGCCTCAATTAGCCAGTAACCCAATTCACACTTTTCATTCACCCTGTCGGTATTATGAAAGCCAATGATACCTGCAAAATCACCTTTAAACCAGATCGTATAAATTTCATTACGTGTTTCTTCCCGATGAGCAATTACGCTGCTTATAAACTCTTCGCTGTCTTTGACCTCTTTGGTGTAATCCACAAAAGGTAACCATTTCCCAAGGTGGGCCCGGTTTTGATCAATAGCCGTAAAAATTGTCGCGGCATCCTGCATCTCAATCCGCTCAAGCAATATCTCATTTGAAACAACGATACTTTGCATCCTGAAGAGTATAAAAAAAACCCGGACTCAATTACCCGGGTTTTCAGTTAAAGCTTGAATATTTATTAAAGGAATCTTAAATACTATTCCAATACTGCGGCAATTCCGGGCAGTACGCGACCTTCGAGATATTCGAGCATAGCACCACCGGCAGTTGAAATATAAGATACTTTATCTGCAATTCCGAACTTATTGACAGCTGCAACAGAGTCTCCGCCGCCAACTAGCGAGAAAGCACCCTTGCTTGTAGCTTCAACAATGGCACCCCCAATTGCTTTGGTTCCATTGGCAAATTTTTCCATTTCAAAAACTCCCACAGGGCCATTCCACAGGATCGTATTTGATTCACTGATCACCTTCTTAAACATCTCAATAGTTTGAGGACCGACATCGAGGCCAGACCAACCGTCACTTATGTTATTTGAAGGGACAATCCGTGTATTGGCTGTTTCTGCAAATGCGTCTGCCTCAAGGATATCCACTGCAAGGATAATCTTAACCCCTTTTTGTTCGGCTTTTTTCAGAATTTCGAGTGCGAGACCCAGGTAATCGTCTTCACATAATGAGCCTCCGATTTTACCCCCTTGTGCCTTTACAAAAGTATAAGTCATCCCTCCGCCAATAATCAGATTATCAACGCTGTTTAACAAGTTCTCAATAATTGTAATCTTGGAAGATACTTTCGATCCACCCATAATTGCGGTGAAAGGACGTTTGGGGGCTTTAAGCACTTTGTCAAGACTTTTAACCTCACTATCGACCAGGTATCCGAATAATTTATCATTTGGGAAAAACTGAGCAATCACAGCGGTTGAGGCATGGGCACGGTGTGCAGTTCCAAATGCATCATTGATCCAGCAATCACCATTTGCAGCAAGTTGTTTTGCAAATTCGACATCGCCCCCCTCTTCTTCCTTATGGAAACGAAGGTTTTCAAGGACTAGTACTTCTCCAGGCTTAAGGGCATCTGCCATTTTCTTTGTCGCTTCACCGATACAATCCGGGGCAATCTTTACCTCAATCCCGCCAAGTATTTCAGAGAGATGAGGAACAAGATGGCTCATCGAAAACTTATCTTCGGGCCCCTTCTTCGGACGGCCAAGATGTGACATAATAATTGCGGCTCCCCCATTTTCTATAACCTGTTTGATGGTAGGAAGCGCTGCAGTCATCCGTGTATCATCGGTAATCACGAAATTTTCATCCAGTGGCACATTGAAGTCAACACGGATCAGGGCTTTTTTGCCCGAAAAGTCATAATTTTCAATCGTCTGCATTTTATACTAAATTTAGTAAATTGTTCTTCAAAGATAGATAAAAAAGTGTTTTGCAGTATGAGCATGTGCCAGATTTTTGAATCGATTTAATCCTTTCTTAACAAATCTTCCTAATTTTGGACCCTTAATGAATTAGTCAAAGTAATGATTCTCTTTTTCAACAAATCTTATTCATAGCTGATGCAATTTAAAGACGTAATTGGCCAGCAAACCACAAAGGAGAGGCTGATCCAGGCAGTTAAGGAGGATCGGATTCCGCATGCCCAACTGCTGGTCGGACCCCAGGGGAATGGTAAGCTGGCCCTTGCAGTGGCATTTGCTCAGTATATCAACTGTACCAGCAGAAAGGATAGCGATTCCTGCGGTGAATGCAGCTCATGCCGCAAATACACTAAATTAATCCATCCCGATCTTCATTTTACTATTCCGGTCATAAAAACTGCGGCCATCGATAAACCGACCAGCAGCGATTATATGACCAAATGGCGGGCTTATTTTCTGGAGAACCCCTATCCGCAATATCAAAAATGGATGCAACTTGTTGCCGATGAGAATAAGCAAGGGGCCATTTATGTTGACGAAGCGCGGGATCTGATCCGCAAATTAAATCAAAAGTCCTACGAAGCTGAATATAAAGTCTCTGTTATCTGGCTTCCTGAAACGATGAACATCACCTGTGCCAATAAGATCCTCAAAATATTGGAAGAACCGCCTGAGAAGACTTTGTTTATCCTGATTTCAGAGGCGGAAGAAAAATTGCTGAGCACGATCCGATCAAGGTGTCAGTTTATCAGGGTTCCCAAAATAGCAGACGCTGATTTGCGGGTGGCCCTGGCACCAATGGCCGCAGAAACAAACAGCAATCCTGCAATAATCGCCAGGCTCTCGCAGGGCAACTACTTCCTGGCTCTTGAACTGATGCAAAGTGATGAAATACGGAGATTTAATTTCCAGCAATTCACACAGATGATGCGAAATGGATATGGTCGAAAACTTCAGGAGATTCTGAACTGGTCGGAAGAGATGGCCGGAATCGGAAGGGTTCGACAAATGAGTCTGCTAAAATATTGCGGGGAGTCGTTGCGCGAGAATTTTCTTCACAATCTAAAGGAGGCCGATTTGATTTATATGGATGAATCGGAGGTTGAATTTTCGAAAAAATTTGCCCCGTTCATCAATGAGAAAAACGTGATTTTACTATTTCGGGAGTTTGAAAGTGCCTTTTCCGACATCTCCATGAATGGCAATGCCAAACTTATTTTCACGGATCTGGGGCTAAAGGTGTCAAAGTTGATCCGAATGTAAGGAAAACTAATAAAAAGTGAAAATGTAAAATTCAAATTGCAAAATGCAATTTATTCTTCAGGATTAATATTTTGCATTTTGCCCTTTGCATTTTGAAATCCATCTTTTTACCTTAATATAGAAATAGATTCACTATTTTTGTATGGTTCATTTTTTCACCTATTAGGTTTAATAAGCCCAATAGTATTAATAACAGGTCAGGTCTATGAATACTCCAGATAAGATTGCACGTGGTTGCCCAGCCAGCGACAGGGTAGGAAGTTGCGCTAAATTAAATGTTTACGATTGGTTATATGATATTAAAAGTACAGCCAATTCCGATGAAATAGTAGAAATCCGCTTCAAAAATACCCGTAAGGATTATTTCCGCAATGTCAATGGATTAGCTCTTAAGTCAGGCGACATGGTCGCTGTAGAGGCAAGTCCCGGTCACGATATTGGAATGGTTTCCCTGGTTGGCGACCTGGTTCTTAAGCAGATTAAACGTCATAAGGTGACTATGGTAGATGGGGAAATGCGGAAGATATACCGGATTGCCAAGCCTGTCGATCTGCAGAAATGGGAAGAGGCAATTGCCAGTGAGCACTCCACAATGCTCAAAGCCCGGAAAATGGCTGAAGATCTGAAATTAAATATGAAGATCGGAGATGTGGAATTTCAGGGAGACAAAACAAAAGCTATTTTTTATTATATTGCAGATGAGCGTGTTGACTTTCGTCAATTAATCAGGCTCTATGCTGATACGTTTAGGATCCGAATTGAGATGCGTCAGATCGGTGCGCGGCAGGAAGCTGCCAGGATTGGCGGAATTGGTCCGTGCGGAAGGGAACTGTGCTGCAGTTCGTGGATCACCAACTTTGTCTCAGTAACCACCAATGCGGCACGATATCAGGAGATCTCACTCAATCCCCAAAAACTGGCAGGACAATGTGGAAAGCTAAAATGTTGTCTGAACTATGAACTCGACGGTTACATCGATGCACAGAAAAATTTCCCTTCAACAAATATTCAGCTTGAAACAGAAAAGGGGAATTTTAACTATCTGAAGGCAGATATTTTTAAGGGAATCTTTTGGTATGTAAAAGAGAATAATCAGCCCGGAGGCATGGTTGCCGTCTCTGTTGAGAAAGTTAAAGAGATACAACTACTTAATAGAAGTGGTAAAAAAATTGCTCAGTTAACCAGTGAAAATCTTGTTGTTGCTGAGCCTGAAGGGCATACTTATCACAATTCCGTTGGAGTTGAGAGTATTGAGCGGTTTGATCAGGAATTTAAGAATCGGAGGAAAAAAAGGCACAAGCCCGTTTTAACAAGAAAACCGAATACAGAAAATGAAGGTTAAGGAAATCAGCTTAAATGGCAAGAAAAATACCCTGTTCGTTCTAAGTGTGCTGGCCCTGATTATCGTTTCGCTCGCTTCTTCCTGTGTTAAAAAAGCGATCTTTGAGGATTATCGCCGGCTAAATCACTCAGAATGGCATCAGGATACACTTCTGGTTTTTGAAATGAATGTCCCGGACCCTAAAAAAGTTTATAACCTTTCGTTTACTGTTCGCAATGAGGGGAGATATGCTTACAGCAATCTTTGGCTTTTTGTGGAGTTAACACCCCCTTCAGGTAACGTGAAGACCGACACTGTCGAACTGACACTTGCAAAGCCATCCGGGGAGTGGCTGGGGAGCGGACTGGGTGATCTCTACGACTGGAAATATCCCTTTAAAAAAGCCGTATTTTTCCCTGAGAACGGGAAATATACTATCTCTGTCCGGCAAGGAATGCGCACTCCAAACGGAATTCTAAGCGGAATCCATGATTTTGGCGTTGCATTGGATAAGGCACTTTAAATTATAAAATAGATCTATTTCGGATGAGTAAAAACAAACTGGCCAAGTTTGCAGACTTAAATACTTTTGGTCATGTTATTCAGTTGTCATACAGTAAATTAATAAGTGAAGGATTCTCATTCAAGGGAAATTGGAACCGGGATTTCTTTAAAAATAATCATCCTGTTGTATTGGAGCTTGGATGCGGCAAAGGGGAGTATACCGTTGGGCTTGCCAGGCTTTTCCCTGAAAAAAATTTCATTGGAATTGATATTAAGGGTTCACGAATGTGGTCAGGAGCAAAGGAGGTTCAAATGGATGAACTCAGGAATTGCGGTTTCGTGCGCACCAATATTGAGTTGTTATCCCATTTTTTTGCACCCGGGGAGATTTCTGAGATATGGATTACATTTCCCGATCCCCAGATGAAGCGGACCAATAAACGGCTTACCGCAGTCCGGTTTTTAAACCAGTATTCTGAAATGCTTCAGCCCGATGGCGTTATCCATTTGAAAACCGATAGTGATTTTCTTTATCAGTACACGCTGGCAACAATCGAGGCAAATCAATTCACGGTCCAGGTAAATACAGAAGATTTATATAGCTCCGGGTTGGCTGATGAAATTCTCAGTATCAGAACATATTACGAACAACAATGGCTCGATCGGGGTAAAACGATCAAATACCTGCGTTATATTCCCCATGGAAAAGATCTTGTGGAACCCGAGGTGGAGATTGCATTCGACGATTACAGAAGCTTTGGACGTAATTCAATCAACAGGGACAATAATGAAACAAAGAAATAAACGTGTCGGACTTTTACCAAAATGTTTTTGAAGTTGTCAGGCAGATTCCTCCGGGAAGAGTCACCAGTTACGGCGCAATTGCCCGCTATCTGGGGAGCGCAGGATCATCACGCATGGTTGGTTGGGCCATGAATTTGTCACACCACCAGCCACTGTTTGTTCCGGCACACCGGGTGGTAAACCGCAATGGTCTGCTTACCGGTAAAATTCATTTTGGATCACCGGAACAGATGCAGGAGTTGCTTGAGAATGAAGGGGTAAAGGTTGAGGACGATTGCGTATCCGATTTTACAAAACTTTTTTGGGACCCTATGACCGAGTTGGAGGTAGAATGATGGCTTGATGACACTTTATATGAGTAATATGAATATTGCAGAATTGGCTGCTGGCAACTGGCAGCTGGCTGAACCTGCCAATATTAAGTTTGTCCATTCAGAATTAGATTAAAGATGAAAGGCAAAAAAGGAATCATTTTGCAGCCAGCTGCCAGAAGCCAATTGCTAGCTGCAAATAATGAATTCTTTATAAAGAAAGATAATTTTGTAAAAAAGACAGAATAATTTAAAATCATAAGATAATGGCAGTTATACCAAAAACAATTACCGATATCCTGCGAAAAGTCAATTTTCCGGGAACAACTGATAATCTGATTGATCTTGAGATGGTTCAGGAGATCAGAACCGCTGGTAACAGGATCAGCTTTACCCTGATTTTTCAGCGGGAGGACGATCCCAATGTTCAGGCTGTATCAGAGGCTTGTGCCACAGCAATCGAGAATACCCTTGGAACAGATTATGATTTGCTAATCACACCAAAGGCATCCAACAGAATGAAGGCTCCGGTTTTGCCGGGGGTTAAAAATATTATTGCTATCGCTTCAGGGAAGGGTGGAGTCGGAAAATCAACGGTTGCAACAAATCTTGCCGTTGCAATGGCAAAAACCGGGGCCAAAGTGGGACTCGTTGACGCGGATATTTTTGGTCCCTCAATACCCAAGATGTTTGGTGAGGAGGAGGCGCAACCCCTTATGGAATCGATCGATGGTCGCGACATGATTATCCCGATAGAAAAATATGGGGTAAAAATGCTTTCAATCGGATTTTTCGGGAATAAGGACAATGCGCTGATCTGGCGGGGACCTGTAGCCTCAAATGCCCTTAAACAACTGATCTTGCAAGGGCAATGGGGTGAGCTTGATTATTTATTAATCGACCTTCCTCCCGGTACCAGTGATATTCACCTCACCATCGTCCAAACGCTTTCGGTAACAGGAAGTGTGATTGTTACCACCCCTCAGGATGTTGCTCTGGCCGATGTTATAAAGGGCGTTTCAATGTTCAGAAGTAAATCAATTGAGGTGCCTGTTTTGGGGATTGTCGAAAACATGTCGTGGTTTACGCCCGAGGAGCTACCGGATAATAAATACTATATCTTTGGAAAGGATGGGGGGAAAGATCTGGCGAGAGATCTGGATATCCCTTTTCTTGGTCAGATCCCTATTGTGATGAGTATCAGGGAGGGTGGCGATTGTGGAATGCCAGTGGCATGGAGCGATGAAACGGCCACCGGGATTGCTTTTAAGGAGTTGGCAGCGAATGTTATTGAACAATTGGAGTATCGCAACGCAAATTTAAAACCCACCGAACGGGTACGGATTAAAAAATCTTAATGGCATTATTTCTCTTTGTATCTTTACCGTTGATATTTAATTGTTCAATAACCGTTACTCATCTTATTTAACTCAATTTTACTGAGATCGGACTCTAGAAATGAGTCCCTCTTATTCCTGTTGGACCGGAGAGGGAGGGCGGATTTCTTAAGGCTATGCGGGAGCCATAAAAAAAGTAACTTAAACAGGAATGAAACAGACAGCAAGAATAATTCTGCTACTTTTTTGGTCTACCGGAATATTTATGGGATGTTCTACGAAGAAGAACACCGCACCATCGCGTGCATACCATAATTTGACATCTCATTACAATGTCTATTTTAATGCCAAGGAGAGCTTAAAGGCAGGATTAATGAGGATAAATCAATCTATTCCAGATGATTACACCCATATGTTGCCTATTTTTAAAAGCTCACTTCCGGAAGCAGGAAAAGTTGCAACTTCAGAAATGGACCTGGTAATTACCAAGTGCAATAAACTCATTTCTCTTCATTCCATCACCCGCAGTCCCCAACGAAAACCAAATAATTCAGAGCACTACAAGAAATTTGCCTCAAAAGGGGAATATAATGCCTGGGTTGACGACAGCTATATCCTTATGGGAATAGCCAGTTATTACAAACACGATTACCACCGCGCGATCGAGAATTTCAATTATGTGATCCGCAAATTCTCCGATCAGCCGACCCGTTACGATGCCTACCTTGGGATGGCCAAATCGTACATTGAAACTGGCGATTATCCGCAAGTTGTCGAAATAATCAATACCCTTTCGCGCGATGCCGGCTTTCCGCCAAGGCTGATACAGGAGTTCAACCTTGTTCAGGCTCACTTTCATTTAAAAATCAATGAACCTGATTTGGCGGTTCCTCTCTTAAAAACGGCGTTGTCTTCTTCGCTTCCCCGTCGGGATAAGCTCAGGCTGAACTACGTTCTGGCCCAATTACTCATGCTAACCAGCCAGCCTGACGAAGCAGCGAAGCAATATCTGCATATTCTTAAAATGCATCCACCCTATCAAATGGCCTTCAACGCCAGGATTTCGCGGATGGAAATTATTGGCCGGGAGGATAAAGAGGTCGAGAATCAATTGGATAAGATGCTGAAAGATCAGATCAATCAGGAGTACAGAGACCGGATCTACTATGCGAAAGCGAATATTGCTCTCAAACAGGGGAAAAAGGAAGATGCGATTTCAGATCTTAAAAATTCGGTCCGTTACAGCGCCGCAAACCCTAAACAACGTGCCATTTCAAGCCTTGATGTTGCCCGGATACTCTTTGAAGAGAATGAGTATCTTCAGTCGGCCTGTTATTATGACAGCGCAGTTGCAGTGATCGATGCCAGCTATCCCGGGTACCCCGAAATTATGATAAGGTCGTCAGCCTTAAGGAGACTTACAAAGGACTTGAATACCATCCAGCGGGAGGATAGTTTGCAGAAACTGGCCCTGCTGCCCGAAAAAGATCGTAACGCACTAATCACAAAAATAATAACAGATCTGCAAAAGGAAGAAGCGCGGAAACTTGCTGAGGAAAATGCCGAAAAGTCGAGTCAAAGTTATTTCAGATCTCAGCAATTCAGACAGCAACAGGGATCCAGTACTTCAGGGAATCAAAATCTTTGGTATTTCTATAATCCTTTGACTGTGGGGATCGGGAAATCGGATTTTCAGCGAATATGGGGTAAACGGGTTCTGGAGGATAATTGGCGCCGTAAAAATAAACTCTCAACTATGGAGGTCGATGCCGAGCAGGTAGAAGATTCAATAGCTAAAGCCGCCATTGTTGAAGGCAAGAAGAAAGTGAGCGATCCCAAAACACCCGAATTCTACCTTCAGGATATTCCATTAACCGATTCTCTGATGAAGGTCTCCAATGAAATGATTAAAAGTGCCTTTTTCAGTGCCGGCCGGATCTACCGTTCAGAATTCAGTGACTTCCCCCGTTCGATCGCTATCCTTCTTGAATTGAACCGGAGATTTAAAGGAAGTATTTATGAATTACCTGCCTATTTTGAATTGTATCAGTTGTACAAGGAGAACGGAGATGCCATGAATACTGATGCCTATAAACAGAAGATTATCTCAGAATATCCCGATTCAAAATATGCCAAATACCTGCTGAATCCAAACTATTTTGCCGAATTGGAGGAAAGGAAAGGGGCGATTGAAAAGAAATACGGTGTAGCACTACGGCTATTCAGGTCTTATAATTATGCCCAGGCTGGCGAAAATGCAACGGCGACCCTGGCCATGAACCCCGACAGTACGTTACTTTCGAAAGTGAAATTTATCGAAGTGACAGCTAAGGGATCAGCGCAGGATCGAACAGCCTTTTCCGCCACGTTGGATCAATATATTAAAGATTTCCCGAAGAAGTCTACCACACCGATCGCAATACATATTAAAGAATTAATTGCTGCTAATACGTTGGCCGACTACCAGCAGCTTTTGGCCAAGGGTTACATTAAGGAGGAGATCGCCAATGAAGAGATGAAAAACAGAAAGGACCATTCCAATGATGAGTTCGGCGGCAAATTTTCGTATGATGAGAATCTTTTCCATTATTATGTAATCGCCTTCTCTAAAGAGGCCAATGTGGATATTAACCGGTTAATCTATGACATAGCAAATTATAACCTTGACTATTATACAACAACCGATTTTGATATTGAGCCCATTAATCTTGACTCGAAGACACAATTAATTACCGTACGGAGTTTTCCTGATAAAGAGGAGGGGTTGATTTATTTCAGGTCTATCATCCGTAAACGTCCTGTATTTCAGTCGCTAAAAGGGTTGGAATATGTCAATTTTATTGCCTCATCAACCAATTACCGGACTATTATTGCCGAGAAGGATTATATCTCCTATATCCCGTTCTTCCTTAAAAATTACAGCACCTATATAAGTTCGAATATTCCTGCTGATCAGCTACCTAATCCTATGGAGTTACTGGCAAAGGTGAGAAAAGAGGAGGAGACATCTGCCAAGGGGAAATTTGTTGTGGTTCCTCCAGTCCAGGCACTCGATACTGCGGCAAAAGTGAAATTACCGGCTGAGGTAGTTTATAGCGGCCCTTACTCACTAAAACAAGGTTCAGCTTATTGTTATACCTTGATTTATCTGAAAACACAGGTCAATGAACCAGCCATTGTCAGCGCATTTGAAAAATTCAATAAAGTGAATTTCGGAGCACCGTCGATAAAGGTAACAGTGGAATCGCTGGATGCAAAAAGGGGAATTTTGATCGTCAGTGGATTAGGGGAGAAAAACTCCGCACTTGCTTATCTGCAAAGATCAGTGTCTGATAAATCACTCCTTGAAGCGCTAAAAGGGATTAATTATCGGAACTTTATAATCAGTTCTGAAAATCTGAAAATCTTCAGAACTGAGAAAAATGTACTCCAATACAACGAGTTTTATAATCGGATCAGGTAATCCATGTGGAATCGTCGTTTCGACTCCGCTCAACGACCCTGTCGACTCCGCTCAACGACCCTGTCGCCGTGAGGCCTAATCACCTAAATGCCTATTTCCCCAGCAGCTTCTCTATCGCCCCCTTCTCATAAGTCGTGAGGGAGTCCATCGTATTAAGGGCAGTCTGAATTTTAGTCTTGAAATTCCAGCAGGTCATCTGCCGCAGTGCCAGGCGGCGTGCAAATTCATAACTCGAAATCTCCTCTTTCCCTTTGCAAACATTGTACGCAATGAAGAATGCCTTGTGTATGGGAAACCTGCAATGGTGAAAAATAGTCCCTGATGTGGCAGACTCCTCCGCCTTACATTTAGTACAACGACGCGAATAGGGCGATTTACCGTTGCATGAGTTGTCATTCCCACACTTACGACAGGCAAAACCATCCGCCCATTTAATGTCAGCCAGAAATTCCAGACATCTTTCATCACTTAAGAAAAGCTCCTGTATCTCTGATTCCGATATGTCCTTACTGAAAATCAATCCCATAAATCTTTAATTTCAATACAAAAGTATAAAAATAGCGAAATTAAAAAATTAAGTGATACTAATGCGATTTATTAAATTTATTATTTAGTTTTGCATTATTCTAAAACCCGATAAGATGGATGGATCGTGTGAAGTAATTAACAGACCCAAAGGTTGGAGGGCACTCCTTAAATCGTGGTATTTCTGGAAACCGATAGCCGGATTTTTTGCAGGAGCAGTGGCAGGTGCGCTTTACTTTATCTATATCGGATCTGCATCAGGAAGTTCACCAGTCACTCATGACATCATCTCCAATGGATTATTCGGAGGGATGATCGGGTATTTTTTTGTTAGAAGGCCTTGTCGGGCATGTTGTTAATGATTATTTTTAAATTGTATGGATTACTCAGCGATAAATATCAGATATGGTAAATTGGCAAGCTCCGACTGTTGTCTTTCATGTGGTGGAGCCATCAATTATGCGAAAGCAAAAATTGGTGAAGTATGTGTCGATTTAGGTAGTGGTCGTGGGACCGATGTGCTAAGGATGGCAGACGAAGTTGGAGAGACTGGATTCGTTTACGGAATTGATATTTCGGAAGGGATGCTTGAGAAATCAAGACAAAATGCATCGAGGTTAGAGGTTCAGAATGTCCGGTTTATCCAAAGCGAGCTCGGGAATATTGAACTGGATGAGAATATAGCAGATCTCGTGATTTCAAACTGCACAATTAACCACGCAACAAATAAAGAGGCTGTCTGGAGCGAAGTATACCGGATTCTTAAAAAAGGGGGTAGGTTTGTTGTCAGCGATATTTACGCAACCACACCTATTGCAGACGAATATCGCAATGATCCTGTTGCAGTGGCGGAGTGTTGGGCAGGGGCAGTTACCCGCAATGAGTACCTGGCTACTTTAACCAAACTAGGATTTACCGCCATTGAGATCATCGAAGAATCGAAACCATATCAAAAAGGAAAAGCAGAGGTAGCAAGCCTTACTATTGCAGGGAAGAAACCTTCAGGAGGCTGCTGCTGCTAACGATAAACCTTCCTCAATAGATTGCAGGGAGGCTGTAACAACAACGCGTTAAAATAATTTTTATGAAGAGTCTGATTAAGAAGAAAGAGGAGCCCAAAGTGGCAAAAATTGCCCAGTGTTGTGCAAAAACCTCAAGTACAGTTGTTGGTTGTCACGATTAATTCGTCACAATTGATGGGGAGTGATAGGTTTCTAATCTATCACTCCCCTGTTTTTTTAGCCCCTAATTTGTTGCGTTGTGATCTGTCGGGTTACAAAAATTCTTAAAATCCATTAGGTTCTTTATTTTAATTTTTGATAAAGAGCATATGTTCATTATATTTGTGAATTCTTAAGGAAGAAGAAGGCAAAATTGGTTTTTTCCTATGGCTCAAATCCTGAGAAAACGACATTCCATTGACTGAGTATTTATTTAAACAGAGTATCATGAAATTAGCTGTTCCCACACGGGGAAATCTGGTAGACGACCATTTTGGTCATTGTGAAGCGTATACAATTTTTACAATTGATGCAAACAAGGGCATCAAAGCTTCTGAGATATTCCCTTCTCCGCAAGGGTGTGGCTGTAAAAGTGATATTGCAAGTATACTTCAACAAATGGGGGTGACTGTTATGCTCTGCGGAAACATGGGCAACGGGGCCTTGAATGTCCTTACCCACCATGGGATAGATGTTTATCGCGGTTGTTCGGGTGATGTGAGACATCTTGCGGAGCGTTATTTTAAAGGGGAAATTGGTGACTCAGGTCTTGGATGCAAGAGCCACGAACTGCACGGTGAGGAGCATAAATGTAACCACTGATTTTATGGAATCAAAAGATATAAAGGCAATCTATAATGATGATTCACTTGTTATTATGCAGACAGCTGAAGATGCCTTTCAGCGGGGTTCTAACCGCATCGAGGAGATTAAAAATTTTGCACTCAAGGCAGGAGTAAAAAGAATTGGCATTGCACATTGTGTAACTTTTCCCAATGAGGTTAAAGCGGTAACACAATTTCTCTCAGACAAGTTTGAAGTCTTTAGTATTGACTGTAAATGCGGCAAGGTTACGAAACACGAAATGCTTGGATGTGAAGGTAAGAGCATAATGTGTAATCCTGCCGGTCAGGCCAAATATTTGGAGGATAACAAAACTGAGCTTAATATTTCAATGGGTTTGTGCGTTGGGCATGATATGATTTTTAACCAAAAATCGGATTGCCCGGTAACAACCTTAGTGGTTAAAGACCGCCCCAGTAACCATAACCCTGTTGCAAGTATTAATCAATTAATTGTGATTTAGCGGGAAGTATGGATTCTCTTAAATTAAGATGTAAACAATGCAATTGGACGGGTAGCCCAACTGAAGTAGATTGGGAAACGGTGGAGACCTGCATGGGAGCTGATAAAATTGAAATTTGCCCGATGTGCGGAAGCATGGAGGTGAATTCAATTCCTGAAGGCTAAAATTCCGGAAGGCTTTTCCTGATTTTTATAGTCATAATAATTTAAATTAATTTTAAATTATTATGACTATTTGACTTTAAATTGCATATAACTAGAGGATTATCCCGAAAGTATAATTTTCAATTCGCCGTGAAGTAATGAGCAAATGCTTATTACTTCACGGCGAATTGATATATGGTTATATTTGCATCTTATTTCATAACGAACAAATGTTCATAATGAGAGAGAAATATTAGATGATTTGCTATGTATAAAACCTTGCTAATTGTAATCTTTAGTACTGTAGTTGCTTTGATTCTGGTTAACCTTCTTCATCAGGAAGATAACTACAACCTTAAACTGGAGACGCTCCGGCACAAGTATGCCTTAAAAGATATTCCATCTGTTAATCACAGCAAACTTACTGCCTTACAACAAAATTTTAAGACCCCTCAGGAGGTGACTGAAGCTTGTCTTTCGTGTCATACCGAAACGCATAAGGAGGTAATGGCTTCGTCACATTGGAACTGGGAACGGGTAGCATATGTAGAGGGGCGCGGAATCTCTTCAGCAGGGAAGAAAAATGTGATGAATAATTTTTGTCTCGGAACGAATTCGAACCAGCAATCATGTGCAAAATGCCATATCGGTTATGGCATGTCGAGCAGCCATTTCGATTTTAACAATGCCCGTAATGTCGATTGTATGGTGTGTCACGATAACAGTGATGAGTACCTGAAGGGAGCTTCCATGGCCGGCTACCCCGACCGAACCGTAAACCTTGAAAATGTTGCTCAAAGTGTTGGCTCCCCCCGAAAAAGTAATTGCGGAT
>CAIVCR010000080.1 GCA_903904515.1 uncultured Bacteroidia bacterium | reverse complement strand
TGACAGTAAATACGGTGTTACCGGTCAGTGTTTCCATAGCAGCTGATGTCAACCCGGTATGTACGGGTGCATTGGTTACCTTCACGGCCACCCCGACAAACGGCGGAACGACACCAACCTACCAGTGGTACAATGGTGCAACCTTGATTACGGGCGAAACAGCGGCAACATACTCCTCCCCGGCATTAGTTAACGGCGATCAGGTTAACTGCGTTTTGACTTCAAATGCCACCTGCGCTACTGGGAATCCTGCATCGAGCAATACTATTACTTTGGTAATAAATCCATTGCCTATTGTTACTTTCACCGCACAACCAGGAGCAACCGCCTCTGTTGCAACAAACGTAACTTATACAACTCAGTCAGGAATGTCTGGTTATATATGGGTATTCCCCGGAACACCAGGTTTGGATTATACAATTATTTCAGGTGGTACAACAACCAGTAATAGTGTTACCTTACAATACCTGACGACAGGAAGTAAGGTCGTTTCTGTTAATTACACAAGTCAAAATGGGTGCGTTACAGCAACGCCTGCCTCATCTGCGGCGACCACCGTAAGCGCATTTTCAACCATTACAATAACAGCTACAGATGTTCACAAAGCGTATGGATCAGTGCTTACAGGTCCGGTAACTTCCACTTCTTTTACCTTTACAGGAACCTTGATTCCAGGTGAAACCATAACTTCTGTTACAATTAATTATGGAGCCGGATCAGTTGCTAATGGTTTAATTGGAACTTATGCCGGCTCTGTAACACCATCGGCTGCAACCGGAACATTTAATCCTGCATTCTATACGGTGGTTTACGTTCCTGGAAATTTGATCGTAGATCCGGTACCGCTGACCATCACAGCCAATAATGTTATTAAGAACTTTGGCACAACAATTACTGGAGGTGCAGGTTCGACAGCATTTACTACAGTTGGTTTGCAGAATGGTGAAACCATCGGATCGGTAACCGTATCTTATGGTCCGGGTGCTGCTTCAACTGACGCTGTCGGAACCTATGCAGGCTCTGTAACTGCCTCAGCTCCGACGGGTGGGACATTTACAGCGGGTAATTATACGATAACCTATGTCGCGGGGGATATTATTGTTAATGCAGCCGGTACGCTAACCATTACAGCGACAAATGTCACCAAGACTTATGGAACAGCACTCACCGGTGGTGCAGGTTCAACAGCCTTCACTGCTGTCGGATTGCTGAACGGTGAGACAATTGGTTCAGTTACGATTACTTATGGCACAGGAGCCTTAGGTACTGCCTCCATCGGAACTTATACCGGGTCGGTGACGCCATCCGGGGCAACAGGTGGGACCTTTAATCCAGCCAATTATACTGCTGTAGTCTATACCTCGGGCAACATAATTGTCATCCCCTCTACACTGACTATTACAGCCAATAATATTACCAAAAACTTCGGGACCATCCTGACAGGCAGTGCAGGTTCGACAGCATTTACCTCAGTTGGTTTGCAGAATGGTGAAACAATCGGCTCGGTAACCGTCGCTTATGGTCCTGGCGCTGCTGCCACAGACGCTGTCGGAACCTATGCCGGCTCCGTAATTGCATCTGCTCCTACGGGCGGGACATTTACTGCAGGTAATTATACGGTAACCTATATTGCGGGCGATATTATTGTTAATGCATCCGGCACGTTGACCATTACAGCCACCAATGTCAGCAAGACTTATGGAACAGCCATCACGGGTGGAGCAGGTTCGACAGCATTCACCGCTGTTGGACTGCTGAACGGTGAGACAATTGGTTCAGTTACGATTACTTATGGCACAGGAGCCTTAGGTACTGCCTCCATCGGAACTTATACCGGGTCGGTGACGCCATCCGGGGCAACAGGTGGGACTTTTAATCCAGCCAATTATACTGCTGTAGTCTATACCTCGGGCAACATAATTGTCAGCCCCGCTCCACTGACTATTACAGCCAATAATGTTACCAAAAACTTCGGGACAACCCTGACAGGCAGTGCAGGTTCAACAGCATATACCTCAGTTGGTTTGCAGAATGGTGAAACAATCGGCTCGGTAACCGCCGCTTATGGTCCGGGCGCTGCTGCCACTGACGCTGTCGGGACGTATACAGGCTCTGTGTCTGCATCTGCTGCGACAGGAGGGACTTTTAATTCAGCCAATTATACAATAACCTATGTTGCGGGTAATCTTATTGTGGAGCCTGCAGGAACATTGACAATTACTGCAAATAACGTTAATAAGATTTATGGTGATGTCCTTAACGGTTCTGCTGGTTCTCCCAACTTTACTACAGTGGGTTTGATGAATGGCGAAACAATCAGCTCTGTGACTATTTCCTACGGAACGGGTGCTGCGGGAACTGCCGCGGTGGGAACATATACCGGTTCAGTGACGGTCTCAAATCCAACAGGAACGTTTACCCCGGCTAACTATACCGCGATTAATTTTATAACTGGAAATATTAACGTCACTCCGGCTCAATTGACCATTACAGCAGATAATGTGACCAAAAACTTTGGCCTCACCCTTCCTGATGTCCCGGCTTCAACTGATTTTTCTGCTGTCGGTTTACTCAATGGGGAGACAATTGGTTCCGTCAGAATTACCTATGGTAATGGAGCTTTGGCCTCTGCTTCATCCGGCACATATTCCGGGCAGGTTGGTATTTCAGATGCGGTCAATGGAACATTTATCGCAACTAACTATCAGATTGTCTATGTTCCGGGAACTATTTTTGTAGGTTTGCCACCATGGCTCACGGTTACTGCAGAAAACAAGAGTAAATGTTTTGATGGTACCGTTTACCCGGTCAGCGATTATAGCGTGACCTACAGCGGATTTACGGACGGTGATACTCCATCGGAATTGGGCGGTTCCCTGACAATCAGCGGGAGTGCAAAAACTGCTTCCGGCATAGGACACTTTACAATTATTCCGGGAGGATTTACTTCAGAAAAGTATTCATTTATCTATGTCAATGGAACCTTAACAATTAATCAGGCGCTTGATCTCAAAATTAATAATCCGGCAATAGTCTGCGCCCCGGCAACCGTTGATATTTCACGAGCAGAAATTACGGCTGGCAGTTCCTCCGGATTAACCTTAACATACTGGAAAGATGAAAGTGCGATTACCCCTTTCACCACACCGGAGGCTGCAACTTCAGGAACCTACTTTATAAAGGGAGCCACGGCTGAAGGTTGTTCAACAGTCAAACCTATAAATGTATCGGTTACTCCGGCTCCACTGTTAAGTATAACCAATCCTGCTGCTGTGTGCACACCGAATACTGTAAATCTTACTGCAAGTAGAATTACCGAAGGGAGTACATCGGGATTGACCTATTCCTATTGGACAAATTCTGAAGGAACTACTGGTTTAGGGTCACCCGCTTCAGTAACATCAGGTACCTATTATATCAAGGGACTCTCATCATCAGGATGCTATACAATTCAACCTGTAACTGCTAAGGTCAACCCAATCCCAGTCCCTACAATCAACGGGATTGCAAATCCTTGTATTGGGAATATCCAAACCTACAAAACAGAAGGTGAAAGAAGTGGATATGAGTGGACCGTTTCAGGTGGACTAATCATGGAAGGTGGCACTGTCATTGATAGCACTGTGACGGTAAACTGG
The DNA here is from genome assembly GCA_903904515.1 of uncultured Bacteroidia bacterium. Taxonomy (GTDB): domain Bacteria; phylum Bacteroidota; class Bacteroidia; order Bacteroidales; family Prolixibacteraceae; genus JAAFHB01. Next base: position 24,216 of record CAIVCR010000080.1, on the reverse strand, counting down.
AATACAGGTGGAGACCATTCAGTATCAGTGAATTATTCAAATGGCTCTAACTGTAAAGGTACGGCTCCCACTGTGAAAAATATTGTGGTAACCGATAATCCTGCCCCTGCCGGAACAATCCAGGGAATTACCTCAGTATGTGCAGGTTCACAAAGCATGGTTTACACAATCCCCCAAATTGCACATGCAGCATCCTATTCCTGGACCGTTCCATCAAAGGTTGCATCAGTAGTTGGTGGAGAAGGAACAAATACCATTACACTGAATTTTGGGGCCGACGCTGTTTCCGGCAATATCACTGTATCAGGTGCGGGCTGCACAAATGGAACACCATCCTCCCTTACAATAGGCGTGGCACAGCGGCCAGATCCGGCCGGTGAAATTTCAGGCGAGCATACATTTAGCATGGGTACAACCGGCGCAGTCTACACCGTTGATCCAATTGCCAATGCCACCATCTACAACTGGACTTTACCTGCAGGAGCAACCATTGTTTCAGGTGCAAATACGGATAGCATAACGGTTGACTTTGGCCCCTCTGCAATACCTGGCATTATGTCTGTTTATGGTTCAAACCAGGCCGCATGCCCCGATGGGGAACCTTCGCCCGATTTTACTTTGACAATTCCCGAAAAAACGTTTGAAGTCTACCCGGTTCCAAGTAATGGTATCTTCAACGCTTCGATTACTTTCCCGGTCGAATCCACATTCAACATCGCTATCTACGACCATTTAGGAAATAAGATAATGGAGATTCTCGATGCCAAAACAGTCGGAGGATCCTATGAAAAGACGATTGATCTGGGTTCCATATTTAATGGCCTCTATTTTATTGAATTCTATAATACCTCCTTTCATGAAGTACGGAAATTGCTAATAAGCAGATAGCAAGACTCAGAAAATAAAAATGGTGCCCAATTTGAAATTCAACTTACTATTTTTGAATGAAGTTGATTGAATTCTGACCATTCTCACATTTGATCACACCAGAATCGAAATCCATTTTGATTGGGGTTGATTGTGAAAAGGTATTACAGAATCTCAAGAGGTTTTTTTTTGTACTTTTGAACTCTTAACTGCGGGATATAATCGATTATGTAATCAAATATAAAATGATGTAAATTCGGTCGGAAAACAGGAGTCCTGATTTGCAACCGATTAATTATCAATGCTTATACTAAAATATATTAAGTGAACGTATTTTATCACATCGGCCAATATTTCTTGCTTTTGGTCAGGGTTTTTAAAAAACCGGAGAAAAACTCGATTTATATCCGGCAATTGGTTCTTGAGATTGAAAAATTGGGGATCAATTCTATTGGGATTGTCGCAGTGATCTCGGTCTTTATGGGAGGTATCATTACGCTGCAATTGACCTATAATATGGTTAACCCCCTGATGCCTACCTATATTATCGGACTTGGAAACCGCGATACACTGATTCTTGAATTTTCGTCAACGGTTCTTAGCCTGATGCTGGCCGGAAAGGTAGGGTCAAATATCGCTTCGGAACTAGGAAGTATGAGAATTACTGAACAGATTGATTCAATGGAAATTATGGGGGTCAATTCTGCTTCGTACCTCATTCTGCCCAAGATTATAGCAGTTGTATTTATCAGTCCCTTTTTATTCATCATCAGTGTGTTTTGTGGTCTGGTGGGTGGATTAATAACAGGTCCGCTTTCCGGCGTGGTTACAATAGCAACCTATGTCACCGGTATTACAACTCTTTTTGTTCCGTTTTATGTCTCTTTTTCAATCATTAAAACATTGGCATTTGGATTCTTAATAGCTTCTGTCCCCGCTTACATGGGCTATTTCGTTCAGGGAGGTGCCCTTGAAGTGGGAAGAGCAAGCACCAGGGCGGTGGTAAACACCAGCATTCTGATCCTGTTTTTTGATCTTGTCCTTACTCAACTGCTATTCAAATGATTGAAATAAAAAATCTGTTTAAATCCTTCGAAGGGCGTACGGTTCTTAAAGATATATCCTCCGTTTTTGAAAAGGGGAAAACCAATCTGATTATTGGACAAAGCGGCTCAGGTAAGACAGTTCTCCTCAAGTCAATTGTGGGGTTATTCGAAATTGAGGGGGGAGAGATCCTTTTTGATGGACGGAATAACCGGAACATGAACTTTAAGGAACAAAAATTACTTCGCCAGGAGATCGGCATGGTTTTTCAAAATGGCGCGCTGTTCGACTCCCTTACGGTAGAAGAGAATGTCAGGTTTCCTATGGATATGTTTACCACCATGAGCATGAAGGAGAAGAAAACACGGCTTGATTTTTGCCTCGAACGTGTGAATATCAGGCAATCGAACCATTTATATCCTTCCGAAATCTCTGGAGGAATGCGAAAACGGGTAGCCATTGCCCGTGCCATCGCCCTTAATCCAAAATATTTGTTCTGTGATGAGCCAAACTCCGGGTTAGATCCTGTAACTTCGATTCTGATTGACGCACTCATTAAAGAAATTACTGCAGAATTTGATATCACTACAATCATTAATACCCATGATATGAATTCAGTTATGGAGATTGGGGATAATATTCTGTTTATCTCAGAAGGGCTCAAATGCTGGGAGGGAAATAGCTCCCAAATTTTTAATACAAGGAATAAAAAGCTCAATGCTTTTGTTTTTGCATCACCTTTTTCCAAAAAATTCAGGGAATTAAAGCAAATGGAGGACGACGAATGAGAAATTACTTAGCGATCATAACTTTAATGGTGGTTTTCGCCTGCTCCAGCAGCAATGTCCCCAAAGGGATTTTATCTGAAAAGGAGATTACACCTATACTGGTTGATATCCATCTGGCCGAAGGGCTTTATACTCAGCGATATATTCAGAAGATCACGCGTGATAATTACCAGGAAGACCTTTATCTTTCAGTACTTAAGAAACATAAGGTTGATCAGAAGGTTTTGGAAGCCTCCATATTGTACTATGGTAAATATCCTGAGAAATACAAACTGGTCTATGATGAAGTGCTTAATCAGCTGAACGAATTTGATGTCAAATTAAGGGCAAAAGATTCCATTCAGCACGCTAAAAAGAAATAAACCCCAATGCGCAAGTTCGCAGCCCATTATATTATCACGGGAACAGGTAAAGTTTTAACGAAAGGGGTTATTACACTTACCGATCAGGGTGTTATTGTGGATATCACCGACACCAACGGTGATCTTGAAGAGTCGGCCGGGGTTGAGTTTTATAGTGGAGTTATCACCCCGGGATTTGTAAATGCCCACTGCCATCTGGAATTGTCTCATTTAGGTAATGCCTTCCCTGAGAATAGCGGACTGGCCGCTTTTCTGAAGAATGTCGCAGAGAATCGATATGCAGATGAGAACAGGATGGTCGACGAAGCCCGCAAGGCAGATGCGGAACTTTGGAGAAATGGCACTGTTGCAGTAGGCGATGTTTCGAATACAAACAAAACCTTTGGTATAAAATCAAAATCAAAAATAATTTACCATACCTTTATTGAGGCTCTGGGATTCTCTCCTCAAAGGGCTGAAAAGGCATTCGCTCTGGCCAGACAATGCTTCGAAGAAGCTAACGAACTTGAACTCATCGCTTCAATTGTACCCCACGCTCCCTATTCAATTTCAAAGGAATTATTTGATAAAATCACTGATTTTGCGGCCGGTAATAGCTCAATTTTATCAATGCACAGCCAGGAAAGTGCCGCGGAAGATGATTTATTCCGTTCCGGGAATGGGGATATCTTCCAACACCTGTCTGAAAATCTCAAACTGGACCTCTCTGATTTTCAGCCAACAGGAAATTCAGCACTGAAAAGTGTTATTGGCTGGTTACCTGAAAAGAATAATCTCTTGTTGGTTCACAACATCCAAACAACATTAAAAGATATTGATCTTATTGGTCAGACACGTTCGCTCGATCGAACCTGGTTTGTGATTTGCCCCGGATCAAATTTGTTTATCGAAAATCTTCTTCCCGATATCGACCTTTTCCGAAAGAAAAAGTTACAAATCTGCCTGGGCACAGACAGTCTTTCGTCAAACCGGAAACTCTCGATCCTTGAGGAGATGAAAACATTACAAATCCATTTTCCTGCAATCCCTTTAAGTGAATTGGTAATCTGGGCTACCCGAAACGGGGCAGAAGCATTAGCGATGGACAGTTGGGCCGGAACAATTGAAATCGGAAAACGACCAGGCATTAACCTGATTACCGGCATGGATTTGCAGGAGTTACGCTTAAAACCGGAATCAAAAGTAAAGAGATTGATCTAAAACATTACCTTTATTTCCAATTCAACAGTATTAGCTTTTTCTATATGCCGACTTTTCTTTTCGATCAAACAATATTTGGACCTGTCATCAGTCGAAGATTGGGTATTTCACTTGGAATCAATTTGCTGCCTAATGATTCGAAACTCTGTTCCTTTGATTGTATCTATTGCGAATGTGGCTGGAACCCAGAAAAGGGGAGTGTTAAAGCCGTTTTTCCAACGCGGATTAAGGTAGAAAGGCTGCTCAGAGAAAAACTGGAGGATATGAAACGGGAAGGGACCTTGCCTGATGTGATCACTTTTGCCGGAAATGGTGAGCCTACAATGCATCCTGAGTTTCCCGCTATTCTCGACGATACACTGCGGATTAGAGGTGAAATATGTCCAAATGCGCGGATTGCCGTCCTCTCCAACTCAACCATGCTGCATAAAGCCAAAGTTGTTGAGGCACTTAAAAAGGTCGATGACAATATTCTCAAACTCGATTCAGGTATTTCGGAGACCATAAAAGTACTCGATCAGCCTGTTGGGAGATTTAATCTGGAGAAGGTGGTGCAAAATTTAAAGCAATTCAATGGCAGTCAGATTATACAAACGATGTTCATCCGCGGTACTTTTAAGGGGACCAAAATTGACAACACAGCAGAGACCGAACTGGCGGCATGGATATCCCTGCTTAGGGAGATTCGGCCTAAATCAGTGACAATTTATACCATTGCCCGTGATACACCTGCCAACGATCTTTTTAAGGTCTCAATTGAGGAATTGGAAACAATCGCATTTCGGGTTAAAAAGGAGACAGGGCTGGAGGTTCAGGTAAGCGGTTAGGGAGAGACTTTGAGAGGGAGAGACTTAAAGATGGAGAGACTTAGAGATAAGGAGACTATCTGGTCCTAAATAGTTTACAGAAAAAGTAAACAAAAGAAGGAAGCAAAGGTCCCAAATACGACATTATATCTTTTCTTTTAAACAATAGAGATAAAGCAACCATTAATTCACTAAAATATTAGGTACATGAGCTTCATACATGATTTTATAGAACAGTTCGGGATCGTCTTTGCGCCTCAATCTGATCTAAAACCGTGGGAACTGATACCAAATATCGCAAATATTTTGGAGGATCAAATTCGACTTCTTGATGATAACTATAAGGTATATAATGGAGTAGCTATACATAAAACGGCAACAATTGAAAATGGCGTTGTCATGAAAGGACCTGTAATCATCGGAGCGGATTGTTTTATTGGCGCTAATGCCTATTTGAGAGGAGGAGTTTATTTGGGGAATAACACTAAAATCGGTACCGGCTGTGAAATAAAATCAAGTATAATTTTTAACAGTAGTAATATTGCGCATTTTAACTTTATAGGAGATAGTATTATCGGAAATAATGTGAATTTTGAGGCCGGTTCGATAACGGCGAATCACTTTAACGAACGGGCAGACAAAAAAATAGCTGTCGTCTATAAATCGGAGATTTTTAACACGAATGTTGAAAAATTTGGCGCTTTAGTAGGTGATCATTCAAAAATCGGGGCGAATGCGGTCTTGTCACCGGGCACCATTTTGGATAAAAATTCAGTCGTGAAGCGGCTGGAACTAATTGACCAATTCAATAAATTATAAAAATAACTAAATAGAGATGAAGATGAGAGTCAAATTTGTGCTTATTACTTTGATGCTGTTCTCGTTGGTGACATTCGGTCAGCGACTGGAAAACAAACAAAGCTCTTTGGTAGAATTTGTAAACCCACTGGTGGGAACCGATTCCGATCATGCCTTGTCCAATGGAAATACTTACCCGGCAATCGCACTTCCCTGGGGAATGAACTTCTGGACACCACAGACCAATAAGATGGGGAATGGCTGGGCCTATATGTATGATGACGTGAAGCTTAGAGGCTTCAAGCAAACCCATCAGCCTAGTCCGTGGATCGGCGATTATGCCGCATTTTCGCTTTTCCCTGAAACAGGTAAACTGATTGTTGATGAGAATAAACGGGCATCGTGGTATTCACATAAGGCTGAGATTTCAAAACCACATTATTATCGCGCCTATCTTGCCAATTATGATGTTGTAACTGAGATTACACCTACTGAACGGGCTTCACAGTTCCGGTTTACTTTCCCTGAATCTGACCAGGCTCATGTTCTTATTGATGCTTTTAATATGGGATCGATGGTGAAGATCACCCCTATGGAAAAGAAAATCACGGGCTATTGCAGAAACAACAGCGGCGGCGTTCCGGATAATTTTCACAACTATTTCGTGATCATCTTTGATAAGGAATTTTCAGAAATTGCGACGTGGAAAGATAGCGTTCTCACAACAGGGAACACGATGGCCGAAGGGAATCATGTAATGGCGATCCTGACCTTCAAGACAAAAAAAGGGGAGCAGGTTCACGCCCGAATCGCCTCCTCGTTTATTAGTCCTGAACAGGCTCAGCTTAATCTCGACAAGGAGCTCGGAAAGATGACCTTTGATCAGACAAAAAGCAAGGCAGAAGAGGCCTGGAATAAGGAGTTTGCCCGTGTTAAAGCTGAAGGGGGAACTGTTGACCAGAACCGCACTTTTTACACAGCCCTTTACCGCACAATGCTCTTTCCGCGTAAATTTTACGAAATTGATGCAAACAATAAAGTTGTTCATTACAGCCCTTATAATGGGAAAGTTCTGCCGGGATATCAATTTACCGATAACGGATTCTGGGACACCTTCCGTGCCGTATTCCCTTTCTTTACGTTAATGCACCCGACATTGAGCTCTCAATTGATGGAAGGGCTTGTGAATACTTATAGCGAGAGTGGATGGCTTCCAGAGTGGGCAAGCCCCGGTCATCGCGATTGTATGATTGGTTCAAATTCGGCCGTTAATATTGCCGACGCTTACCTGAAAGGGATACGTGGGTTCGATATTTCAAAATTGTATGAAGCAATTCAAAAAAATACCCAAAATGAAGGACCGATGCACTCGGTTGGTCGTTATGGGGTTAATTATTACAACAAAATGGGGTATATTCCTTACAATGTTGGAGTTAATGAAAATGTAGCCCGGACATTGGAATATTCATTTGCCGACTGGTGTATCTGGAAACTGGCTAAAGACTTGGGTCGTCCGCAGGGAGAAATTGATCTTTTTGCCAAACGCGCAATGAATTACACGAACGTCTTTGACAAATCGGTGAATTTTATGCGTGGCAAAAATGAGGATGGCACGTTTCAAACCCCATTCCGCCCCGACAAATGGGGCGATGCCTTTACTGAAGGCTCAAGCTGGCATTGGACCTGGTGCGTGTTTCATGATCCTCAGGGGTTGGCCAACCTGTTCGGGGGACGCCAAAAAATGGCTGATCGGCTGGACGAAATGTTCGTTGCCGCCCCGACATTCGATTTCTCGTATTACGGAGCGCAGATTCATGAGATTACCGAGATGCTGATCGCCAATATGGGCCAATATGCCCACGGAAATCAGCCGGTTCAGCATGCAATATACCTTTATGATTACGTGGGTCAACCCTGGAAAGCGCAATATTGGACCCGGCAGGTGATGGACAAACTCTATAATCCAAATCCGGATGGATTGTGTGGTGATGAGGATAATGGCCAGACCTCCGCCTGGTATGTCTTCTCTGCAATGGGTTTCTATCCTGTCGCTCCGGGAACCGGAGAGTACGCATTAGGTTCCCCGCTGTTTAAAAAGATGACTTTGACATTCGAGAACGGGAAGAAACTTGAGATTGCTGCACCTCAAAACAGTGCTGAAAATATTTACGTCAATACTGTAACACGGGATGGTGTTGCTTACTCTAAGAATTACTTCACCCACAGCGACTTAATGAAAGGTGGAAAGCTTCAGTTTGAAATGACGAAGATTCCTAATAAATCAAGGGGAACATCGCCTGAGAGTTTCCCGTATTCCTATTCAAATAGTAAAAAATAGGTCTCAATAAATCTGGCAAGGTTATTATTAGGTTAAAATTAAAATTTAGGATGTAGATGCAAAATTTGTAGAGACGTAAGATTTTATGTCTTTACAAATTTTTCCCCGCAATTTTTGTTTTCAAATAATCCCCTGGAGTCAGTATTCCAAGTGAGCTTTTCTTAAAATCTTTGACGTTTCTGGTAATAATTAAATCAATCTCACCATTTAGTTCTGCCGAAAAGTTTTGCAAAGCGTCTTCAAAATCCTTGAAATTGGAGTTAAGAGCTTTCAGGATGACATCCTTATCAGTTGTAAGTACTTCTGTAATCGTTATTAATTTGATCAATTTCTCGATAACTTTCTCATGAGTTGAGGTTTGCCTTAACACATAGTATACATTGCTGATTATTACCGATGTGATGAAACCTTGAATTTCTCTGGATTCACAAAGGGACAAAATTTTTGCAGCATCGTCCGAAAACGGTTCCCTATCAAAAAAGAAGTCTAAAATTACGTCAGTATCAAGAAGGACCCTGTTCATTTTTTAAAGATATTTTTCTGTAAGTCTTTTTGAAAGTTCTTGCTTATAGTCGATGTTTTTGGGAGCTTTAAAAGCACCTTTTAATGATTTTACAATCGGGGTCAGCTCAATATTTTCAATATTATCTTCTTTGGTTATGGCTTTTAGGTAGTTCTCAACAATATCGGATAAACTTCGCCCCTTATCACTTGCATACTTTTTTGCCTTTTCTATGATAGTTTGCTCAATTGTCAAAGTCAATTTTGTATTCATGGCACTGTTGTTTAATAATTTAATTTATACGTGTAAATATACAAATAAAAACACGATACGTGTAATTTCATTTTATTTTACACGTGTTATTATTCTTTCAACATTATCCCTGTTCCCATCCTCCCCGTTTTGGCACCATCCCGCCGTGCGGAGAAAAACCTCTCCGGATCCGACAAGGTGCAGATTTGAGCCAGCTCAATCTGACCGGTGGGAACTCCGGCTCGGAGCAACTGTTGCCTGTTGGCTTCCCAAAGATTGAGTAATTTTTTCTCCTTGATTACTGGATTGGTATCCCGGTAAAACGCAGAATCAAACTGACTGTGAACATCAGCTCCAACTTCATAAACTGCCGGACTGATTGAGGGTCCAATACCTGCAATCAGATCTGCCGGACTCGAACCGAACTCTTCACCCATTTTCTGTATCGTTTCAACTACAATATTTTGCGACGTTCCTCGCCAACCGGCATGAATTGCCGCAATCACTTTTTGCTTCGGATCGAAGAGTAGTACCGGAACACAGTCAGCTGTTTTAACAGCAATACAAATGCTGTGAAGAGCCGTGATGACGGCATCTGTATCAAGAAGATAATGCTTTCGTTCAGCTATACTGGCGGATAAAAATAGTTTGGTGATCACCTTCACAGTCGCTGTGTGGGTTTGTTTGGGGAAGATGAAACTGTCTGATTTGATTTCGAGGGCGCTGCAAAGAGTCTCCCTGTTTAAAATCACCCGATCGGGTGAATCCCCTGAGTTAAGTCCAAGATTTAATGAACTGTAATTTGCCTCACTTTTCCCTCCAATACGCGTGGTTGAGAAATGCAAAATCTCAGGAAACCTGTTCAGATTATCGAATTGCAGCAGTGATAAACCTTTTATCGTAACAGAAATCATCGTTCTTTTCTAAATTGGAGTTAAATTCGCTGCCAAATTACAAAAGTTCCCGTTGGAACGGATAAACAGTCAAAATGGAAATCAAAATTCTTCAGCTCACTGAGGGGGCAAAACTGGCCGCAGGATTAACCGTGGTGATCGATGTTTTCAGGGCATTCTCTACAGCATGTTATGTTTTTGCCGCCGGAGCTGAAAAAATCATCCCCGTTGAACATGTGGAGGAGGCTTTTGACCTTAAAAAAGTATTTCCCGAGGTGGTCATGCTGGGTGAACGTTTTGAGCGAAAAGTCCCTGGCTTTGATTTTGGTAATTCCCCGACACATATTATGAACCAGGATTTTAACGGGAAAACTATCGTCATGACCACCAGCTCCGGAACAAAGGGGATAGCCAATGCCGTTTTGGCCGACGAGATTATAACAGGAAGTTTTGTCAATGCAGGAGCCATAATCCGCTATATCCAAAAAATAAATCCGGCTGTTGTGAGCCTGGTTTGCATGGGCTATGAAGGGAGGTACCCGACACAGGAAGATACTTTTCTTGCTGAATATGTGCGTGATAAATTACAAGGTGCAGAGCCCGATTTTGACAAAATGAAGGCTATGCTCACTGATGGTGACGGCGCCCGTCTTCTCGATCCTGCGAACCACGAATGGTCACCCTCAACAGACTTTGAACTTTGTCTTAACCCAAACCGTTTTGATTTTATTCTCAGGATTGAAAAAGGGGAGAGTTTTAACTGGCTCAGGAAAATCATGATCTAGCCGCCGCTAGCCAGCCACCAGCCGCCATTAGCCAGTTGCTAGCCTCTGGTTACCAGCCGCCAGCCGCTCAATAATAGAATTACAATTTAAATTCAATAGTATAAAATGAAGAACTATAACTTTGATGAAATCATAGAACGACGCGGTACCGACTGCATCAAATACGATATGCTGGATGCCTATTTTGGAAATGCCGATGCGTTACCGCTTTGGGTTGCAGACACCGATTTCCGCGTTCCTGATTTTATTATGAATGCTTTACGCGAGCGGATGAACCACGAAATACTTGCCTATTCATACCGTACCGACGGTTTTTTCCAGGCAATTATCGATTGGTTGGATCGCCGGCATAGCTGGAAAATAGAGAAGGAGATGATCACCACAAGTCCAGGCGTTGTTTCGGCCGTTACATTGCTGATAATGGCACTCTCCGAACCAGGAGATAAGGTGATCGTTCAGCCACCCGTCTACTTTCCGTTCTTCACCAGTATTAAAGGGATGGGACGCAAAATGGTTGAAAATCCGCTGATCATTAAAGATGGAAGATACACTTTTGATTTTGAGAATCTGAAAAAGGGGATTGACTCCACCACGAAATTATTGGTATTATGTAGTCCTCATAACCCTGGCGGAATGGTTTGGACCAGGGAAGAGCTGGCAGAGCTGTGCCGCATTTGTACCGAAAACGGTATATTCATTATCTCTGACGAAATTCATGCTGATCTCGTATTCTCCGGGAATAAGCATATTCCTGTTCCACTGATTTCTGAAGAGATTGCTATGAATAGTGCCGTGTTAATGGCTGCCAGCAAGACCTTTAATGTCGCAGGACTCTCTTCTGCATTTGTGGTGATACCAAACAAGAAAATCAGGGTGAAATATGAGCAGGCGTTGAATACAGTTCATATCCATAGTGGAAATATCTTTGGAAATATCGCTACTGAGGCTGCTTTAAAGGATGGCTATGATTGGCTGGACCAGCTAATGGTTTATCTTGAAGATAATTACAAATTTGTGGAATCATTTATATTAGAGCGATTACCAAAGATTAAGGTTATGAAGCCGGAAGCTACTTTTCTGGTCTGGCTCGATTTTTCAGCTTATAATCTTAGTGAGAAGGAGCTTATGAAGCGACTTATTGACGGAGGAGTAGCCCTGAATCATGGTAGTAAATTCGGAACCGGGGGAGAGGGATATTTCAGACTCAACTTTGGATGCCCGCGTGCAACGCTCGAAGAAGGTTTGCTTAAAATAGAGGCTGCAATGAATGTGTAAAACCTCCTTTGACCTCTTTCGAAAAACAAAAACCGGGGCTTTTCGTTATTAAAGGTAATGAAGCGACTATCAATCATTCCAATACTCCTTTTTTCTTTTTCATTGTGGAGCCAAACCACCGGCGCCTATAAATCAGCCAAATCAGATACCATTGAGGCATCAATTAACCGGGAAAACCACCCTAATATTGATTTGTCAGAGGTTGAGGTGACTGCTTACGGCACGCCAGGACAGCTTAAGGCGGCCGCAGGATCAATTTCGGTGATTCCGGGCGACAGGCTTGAAAGTTCTGCTACAAATATCGCCTCTTCATTCAACGCCGTTCCGGGAGTCGTGATGCAGGAAGGTTCCCTCGGTACCATTAAGCTCACCTTAAGGGGAATCGGTTCCCGTTATCCATACGGGACAAAAAAGATCAAACTCTTCTTCGGAGACATACCCATGTATAGTGCCGAAGGGGAAACTACCTTCGATGACATTAATCCTGAATATATTAACCGCATTGAGGTGTTGCGGGGCCCCGCTTCAAGTATTTACGGTTCCTCATTGGGTGGTACGGTAATCCTCTTTCCGCAAAGAGCAGTCTTTAATACTGAGGAATTTAAGGTAATCAGCTCAGCCGGAAGCTTTGGATATTTTAAAAACAGCGTGACCTACTCAAACGGAACACCCAAAAACAACCTGGTGCTATCTGTTTCGGGGATCGAAACCAATGGATATCGCCAGAATAGTCAGTACAGCCGATACTCCTTTTTTATCAACCATCAGCAGATTTTCAGCAACAGACTTTCGGGAAATTTGATCGTTTCAGGTTCTAAGATCAGGGCGCAAATACCAAGTTCAATCGACTCTGCCACCTTTAAGACTAATCCCCGAAAGGTGGCGGGGAGCTGGCTTAAAACAAAAGGGTACGAACATCCCGACAGGGTATTTGCTGGCTATAATCTCCATTATAAAACGGTTAACGATTGGGATTATTCTGCTTCTGCATTTTTAAATTCGAGAAAAACAGAAGAAAACCGACCTTTTAACTTCTTAAACGAATCGGGATTCTCGTATGGCGGACGGCTGTTAAGCCAACATAATCAGAAGATTGGAGAAACAACCATTCAATTTTCCGCAGGAACCAATCTCTATTTCGAAAATATCAAAAGTTCCCTCTCCGCGAATCCTGGTGGGAAAGGGGTAAAGGGGGGAATGGTGTCAAACGGAAAGGAATCGCTCTTCCAAACTGACTTTTTTACCCAGCTTGAAGTACGCTACCGGAAGATATCCCTTGTTGGAGGGCTTAATTATAACCTCTCAGGATTTCGATTTACCGATCTGACTCCCACCGACACGCTCAATCAGTCGGGTAATTACCATTTCAAACCTATTCTTGCACCCAGGGTCTCGTTCACCTGGAACCCAATAAATGATCTGTATATTTATACATCTGTCAATAAAGGGTTTTCGGTCCCCTCACTTTCTGAAACTCTGAGTCCGTTGGGATTGATCAACCGCGATATCAAACCCGAGAAAGCGTGGTGTTTTGAAGCAGGTTCGCGTGTGAATCTCTTTAATCACAATACATTTATAGATATGGCCTATTACTATATGAAGGTAACCGATCTGATTGTTCCCAAACGGGTTGCCGAGGAGGTTTATGTAGGGATGAATGCCGGATCGTCGCTTCACCGGGGATTGGAAATTGCACTGAATCAGTGGATTTTTGGAAAAACAAATTCCGGCTCGGGTCATAATTTTTCGCTGATAGCCAATGTGAACTACGCTACAAACAGGTATAATTTCCAGAATTTTACAGCCGATAATATCAACTATTCTGGAAAAAGACTTCCCGGGATGCCGGATCAGACATTCTCAGGAAGCCTTGATTTCAGAACTCCCGCCGGTTTCTACACCCGGATAGAACTCAACACATCGGGCAGAATTCCCATGAATGATTTAAACAGTAAATATTCCAGCGGATGGGATGTCATGAATCTTAAGGGGGGATATATGTTCAGCTTGTTCAAACAACTTACAGTCGATGCTAATATTAAAATTAACAACCTGACAGACGAAAAATACGCTTCCATGATCGTCGTGAATGCCCCCGGATCCGGCTCAGTGGCTCCCCGTTATTTTTATCCTGGTCTGCCCAGGTGGTTTACCTGCACTTTGCTTATTTCTTATCGTAACCTGTTGAAAACCAATCTTAATTAAAGATTATAGTCTGAGAATTGCAAAAAATACTTGATCGGTACCTTTGAAGTAATGATATACTACCGAGATTTTACATCTTAGCGACTCCTGAATAATTCTGTTAAATTATTTGAAATGAATAGATCTGACCTTAAATATTCAAAGGTGCAGAGCACCGGTTATATTTGTAGAACTGTGATTAAACGTATTTGAACCAGGTACAGCGTACTGTAATATCTTCTTTGAGGACGCGTGTAAGGAAAAACAATATTTCGGTACGCTGTACCTCCTAACAGCTGTAATTCAACTTTTCTACAAATCTTGCGAGGCTGTATCAAAAGTAAAATAAGTTAACCACAATGGTCACAATCCGCCAGCCGGCGGATCACAAGGGTCACAAGAATCATAAATACAGTATATTACATTTGTGTTCTTTATTTTTACCTTGTGTACTATATCTCTTACCCCGGGTTGCGGAGTACCTCCTTACCCGGGGTTATTCAAATATAGCCCCTTCAGGGCCCTGACTGAGCATATATTTGAAATTATACTTTGGGAACAATTATAAATCTGTGCTTTAGGTTAACCGATTTCCATACAATTGGATCGAATTTTAAAGTTAGAACACAGATGACACTGATAATTACAGATTTTTTACCAATCCGTGAAAATCTATCGAATCAGTGTCATCTGTGTTCGAAAATCGATTCAATAATCTACACCTATTAATTATCATAATCTTCAATTTGTATCTCCTCATTCCTGCGAACTCTCCTAATTCTCCTTTATAAATGTTAGACAATAAATTATTCTTGTTTATTTATCGGTTTAGGATAAGATTCTTTTAAACCATTCCAAGCTCCCGGATGTTAAATCAGATTATCACCATTAATTTTACCTAAACAACATGAGAAATAAACTCCGAATTCTAATTTTATTCCTGATCATTCTAATCTCAGGAAAGGGATATTCCGCTAACTTTCCTGGCAATAAAGAACTTATGCTCCCGGCTGACGAGGATACCTCAATGGTACATGCAGCCCGAAATTTCAAAAGTATCTGCGCAAGCTGTCACCGCGAAGATTTCAGCTGGTTTGCAAAAAGAAAGTGGAAATACGGGAAGACTCAGGGCGATATTTATACCAGCGCAAAGACAGGCTATCCCGAATTTGGGATGCCATCCTTTAAAAAGAGATTCTCTGATCAGGAACTGAAGGATCTTGCAAAATTGATCTACACCAAACTCGAATTCAATATAGGTGAAAACGGAATCAAAGACCTCGATACCCGCAGAATCGTGACTGAAAAGCTGAATATCCGCCTCGATACAGTGATTACAGGTCTTAGTTCACCATGGGGGATGGTTTTTTTACCCGGCGGCGATATGTTGGTTAATGACCGCGATGGTCAAATGTTCAGGTTCAGAAAGGGTCAGAAAATTGCCCAGATTCAGGGGCTTCCCGATATTCAGGTAGCCGGGCAGGGTGGTTTGCTTGACCTGCGGTTACATCCCAATTATAAAAAAAATGGGTGGATCTACTTTTCGTATTCTTCCTGCTCGGTTAGTAAGGAAGTGGGTTGGAATACTACCCTGATGCGTGCCAGGCTAAAGAAAAATACACTTGTGGATAAGCAGGTTTTATTTAAGGCGCTCCCGGAAACAAAAGTCGGTTACCATCTTGGAGGACGGATTACATTTGATGGGAAAGGGCACCTGTTCATTAGCGTTGGTGAGCGTGGCAATGGGGACAATGCCCAGACCTTGACCAATGATTGCGGAAAGATACACCGGTTAAACGACGATGGAACCGTTCCGTCCGATAACCCTTTTGTGAATCAGCCAGATGCGAAAAAAAGTATCTGGAGTTACGGACAACGTAATCCCCAGGGACTCTACTACAATACCGACACCGATATTTTGTGGGAAGATGAGCATGGTCCAAAAGGGGGTGATGAGTTGAATATTATTCAGCCCGGTAAAAACTACGGGTGGCCGGTTATCTCGTTCGGAATCAACTATGACGGGACAATCCTGACTAAAGATACCGCGAAAGTGGGTATGGAACAGCCCATTACATACTGGGTGCCATCTATTGCACCAAGTGGTCTTGCATTTGTAAAGGGGAATCGTTACCCGGGGTGGGAAGGAAATATCCTGGTAGGCTCCTTGCGGTTTATGTACCTGGTTCGTTGCGAGATGGAGGGAAAAACGGTTACACACAAAGAGATCATGTTTCCCAACATTGGCCGGTTAAGGGATATAGAGATGAGTCCTGACGGATATATCTACATTTCGGTGGAAGATCCCGGAATTATTTTCAGATTGGTGCCGGTACCTTAAATTTTAGTGAGCAGGTGACTTGTTAGCGGATTACCAGTGACCGGGTGACTGTTCATGTCCTGAACAGTCACCCGGTCACTATTTTAGAACTATTTCTTCAACTCCCAGCTAAACCCCTCTTTATTATCCTTAATCTCAAATCCCAGTTCGGTCAGGCGATTACGGATTTTGTCGGAAGTAGCCCAATCCTTATTGTTCTTGGCTTCAACACGGTAGTTCAGCAACAAATCGACAACCTCGCCAAGAATTTCGTCATTTGCTGCTCCTGAAGTGGCTGCTTCTGACTTGAACCCAAGAATATCGAACGTGAAATCGTGATAGAGTTTTTTCAAAGCTTCAAGATCTTCCTTATTTACAGAGGCCTTACCATCATTAGCTGAATTGATCATTTTAACCCCGTCGAACAGATGGGCAATTAATACTGGTGTGTTCAGGTCATCATTGATAGCTGAATAACATTTCTCCGTTAATCCCTTTACATCAATGGTTGAAACATCAGCCGGCTGCAATTTGTCAAGCAGATCAACCGCTTTAAGAAGCCGATCCAGCCCTTTCTCAGCAGCCTGAAGCGCTTCATTCGAAAAATCCAATGGACTCCGGTAGTGGGCCTGCAAAATAAAAAACCGGATCGTGATCGGAGAATAAGCCTTTTCAAGCAGGGGATGAGTCCCCAAGAACAGTTCATCGAGGGTGATAAAATTACCCAGTGACTTACCCATTTTCTGACCATTAATCGTGATCAGGTTGTTGTGCATCCAGTAATGTACCGGGTCATGTCCGAAACAGGCCATCCCCTGGGCAACTTCTGCTTCATGATGGGGAAACAGCAAATCAAGTCCGCCACCATGAATATCAAATGTCTCACCCAGGTATTTGGTGCTCATTGCGGTGCACTCGATATGCCACCCGGGAAACCCTTCACCCCAGGGGGAAGGCCATTTCATGATATGCTCGGTTGAGGCATTTTTCCAAACTGCAAAGTCAAGACTTGATCTTTTTTCTGTCTGGGCATCCAGTTCACGGGTGTTGGAGTAGAGATCCTCAATCTTACGCCCTGACAATTTACCGTAGGTATGGACCGAAGCAAATTTCTCAACGTCAAAATAGACCGATCCGTTCACCGTGTATGCAAAACCTGAATCAATAAGCTTTTGAACAGCAGCGATTTGTTCGATAATATGTCCTGATGCGCTGGGTTCAATGCTGGGTGGTAACACATTAAGCTGTGTCATGTTACGCCGGTAACTGTTGGTATAAAGCTGAACAATTTCCATGGGTTCCAGCTCTTCCACCTTTGCCTTTTTTGTAATCTTATCTTCCCCTTCATCGGCATCATTTACCAGGTGACCAACGTCTGTTATATTCCTGATATATCGAACCTTATAACCAATATGCTGAAGATAGCGGAAAAGTAAGTCGAACGTGATTGCCGGACGAGAATGTCCAAGATGAGCTTCACCATAGACAGTTGGACCACACACATACATCCCCACATGACCGGGATTTAAAGGTTTAAAAATCTCTTTCTTCCGGCTTAGGGTGTTGTAAATAATAAAATCGCTCATCTTAATCGGCTTTTCATACTGAACCACAAAATTAAAAAAAATACGGCTCATTTGGTGTGGGAACTGCAAATCCTGAGCGGATGCCACTGGCAGCTGGCTATCGGCAGCTGGCTATCGGCTGAAATCTAGGCAAGGATCGCAAAGATAAATAGTCGAATTTCCTTTGTGTTGCTTTGCTTCGCCAGCTGGCGGATTGTGCGAAATTTTAATTTATAAACACATAAATCTGCCAGTGGCCAGCCGTAAATAGCCAGTTGCTTTTTTTCTTATCTTTGGCACAAAAGAACTTCGAAAGATGATGAAACTTATAAAAGGGGGGCTGATTCTCGCCTCAATTCTGTTTTTCTCGTGTGGTTGTGCCCAGAATAATGGGGATAAACGTCCGTTAGTATTGATCAAAACCGATTTTGGGGAGATGAAGGTGGCGTTATACAATGAGACTCCAAAACACCGGGACAATTTTCTGAAACTGGCAAAGGGAGGATTTTTCGATAGCCTTCTTTTTCACCGGGTGATCAGGGATTTTATGATTCAGGGGGGTGATCCGGATACACGTCATGCCCTTCCGGGACAAAAATTGGGGAATGGCGGACCTGGATATGATCTTGACAATGAGATTCAACTTAATATTATTCATAAAAAGGGTGCGTTGGCAGCTGCGCGTGAAGGTGATCAGATCAATCCGAAGAAAAAATCTTCTGGTTCACAATTTTATATTGTCCAGGGACTTGTCTTCCCGGTCAGTAATCTGCTTGCACTTGAGGATGAAGGAAATAAGAAATTATCACAACGTATCATGAATCAGCTTGCTGTGGCTAAAAGTGATTCATTGAAATATTATCAGCAAACCAATAATAAGATTTCGTTCGACAAATTAGTTGCTAAACTTCAGGCAGCTGCGATGGATAGTGTGGGTAGAGCCCCTTTCAAATTTACAGATACCCAGAAACAAGTTTATACAACCATTGGCGGGACTCCCCATCTGGACGGAAATTATACTGTTTTTGGAGAGGTCGTTGAAGGTCTGGCCGTTTTGGATTCAATTGTAGCGCAGCATACCGGCCCCAATGACCGTCCGGTGAAGGATATCAGGATGGTGGTTAAGGTGATCAGCGAGTGATATTTCTGTAGAGACGCACAGCTGTGGGTCTCTGTAATTAAATGTATATCTGCACTGTCAGGGTGCGTCTCTACAATTTGACAAACCCTTTTTTCAAAAATAATTCGGCTATCTCAACATCCTCAGGAAAAGTGATCTTGATATTTTCACGATTACCCAGTACCAGGTGAACGGCGGTTCCCGAATGCTCGGCAACAGAAGCATCATCAGTAAATTCCGGAATCCAGGTTTGCAGGTAGCTCTTCTGAATAATTGAAGCGTTAAAGATCTGGGGAGTCTGCACCAAAAAATAGTGAGACCGGTCAACGGGAACCGATTTTTCCATGGTTCCCTGGCGCACCGATTCGTTGGCAGGCAATACGGGAATGGCAGCTCCAAATTCAGCGGCACCTGAAAAACAGCGTTCAAGGGTCTTGTGACTTACCAGTGGCCGCACCCCGTCATGAACAGCAATCAGTTCACAATCATTGACCAGTGCAAGTCCGTTTTTTACAGATTGAAAACGGGTGTCACCACCCTCAATAACCTGATGAATAATCTTAAATTGATGTTGGCTGCAAAGCTTGCTCCAGCTTCCGATCTGGTCTGCAGGGAGTACCACAATCAGTTGAAGGGTGGGGTCAAAATCATAGAAATTCCGGATGGTATGCATTAAGACAGGAGTTCCCCCAACGGGCAAAAATTGTTTTGGCAATTCGGACCCCATGCGCGAACCATTTCCTCCTGCAACGATAATACAACCTCTTTTCATCCCGGACCTTAATTTTAATACAAAAATAGGTAAGCAAATGGAAATTAGTTGACCATTTTCTCTTATTTTTGATTTATGAAAGAGATACTCGATTACCTAAAAGATCTTGAAGCCAATAACACGCGCGAATGGTTCGACCTGAACCGGGAGAGGTACGACATAACCCGCAAGAAATTTTTGACCGTCGCAGATACCCTGATTCACGAAATCAGGAAGTTTGATGATGAGATTCCTCCCTTAAATCCCAAAGATTGTGTATTCCGGATCTTCAGGGATGTTAGGTTTACCCATGACAAGAGCCCGTTTAAATCGAATTATGGCTGTTTCATTGCCAGAGGTGGGAAGAAGTCGGGATTTGCAGGATACTATCTTCATATCCAACCGGGCGAGTGTTTCCTCTCAGGGGGAATTTACATGCCACCACCGGAACACCTGCAGGCCATTCGGCAGGAGATCTATTACCATCCCCAGGACTATATCGGGATCATAGAAAACAAGGAATTTAAATCCACCTATTCTTTACCTTACTTTGATAAGCTTAAAACTGCTCCAAAGGGTTATCCCAAAGATTGGGAGTACGTTGAACTAATCAAAAACCGCAGTTATGCCGTTGGACACCCTCTCGGTGAGAAAGATTTGTACGCCCCTGATTTCCTTTCCAAAGCAATTGATTTATTTAAAATTATCCACCCCTTCAATCGCTATCTGAACAGGGCGGTTGATGAAAACATCAACGGTTAATCGTGCGGTTTTCAACTTTTAAAAAGTTTTGTTTTATTGATTATTCATTGAAAAAGGCTATAATATTTAAGGTTTTCAATATTTAAAATCCTTTGGTATCGCTTTCAAAAAAACTACCTTTGAAACCTTAAATTCATCTCTATGTCAGGTTTTGCCAAAACAAAATACCACCTTCAATCACTTTGCTGCGGAGAACGTTTCGAAGACCAAAACTGGGAGTTAAGCTGTCCAAACAGAGATCATCTGGCTCTTATCCGCGCAATTTATGACGAAAAGCAATTAATTATTGATGATAGCCAACCTGGCTTATACAGGTTTTCTTCCTGGTTACCTGTTCACAAAACCTTGAAGGGATCAGGCGCACCAGTTACCTATAAGAGTGTGGGATTAGCCAATGAATTAGGATTAAAAAATCTCTATATAACCTTTAATGGCTACTGGCCTGAAAAGGGTGCGCTGATGGAAACCGGGACCTTCAAAGAGTGCGAAGCTTATACGGTGTGTGCACGCATAAACGGAAATTCGCAGGGGGTTATGGTCGTGGCATCGGCGGGAAATACAGCACGTGCGTTTGCCAAAGTTTGTTCTGAGAATAAAATACCGCTTTTAATTTGTGTCCCTGAAGATAACCTAAACGCATTATGGTTTGAAAAGGAGCTCGATCCGTGTGTGAAATTGATTGCCACAGAATCGGGTGGGGATTATTTTGATGCCATACACCTGTCAAATCTTGCCTGCCAGATCGAAGGGTTTTATCCTGAAGGGGGTTCCAAGAATGTGGCAAGGCGTGATGGGATGGGGACAACTGTCTTGTCGGCAGTCTCAACCATCGGAACTATTCCCGATTATTATTTCCAGGCGATTGGAAGCGGCACAGGTGCCATCGCAGCCTGGGAGGCAAATCAGCGTTTCCTTGAAGATGGTCGGTATGGTTCGACAAAAATGAAACTAATGGTATCTCAGAATACCCCATTTTTGCCAATTAAAGAGGCATGGGATGCAGGTTCAAGCGATATGCTCCCCATTAATGATGAACTGGCAAGAAAGCAGGTAGAAGAGATCTGTGCCAAAGTTTTATCGAACAGAAAACCCTCCTACAGTATTAAAGGAGGTTTGTATGATGCGATGAAAGATGCAGGGGGCGAAGTTTTCGCTGTCACTAACGAGGAGGCTGAAAAGGCGGCTCTCCTTTTTTCCAAATCGGAAGGTAATGATATTGAACCCGCCGCTGCGGTGGCGGTCGCCTCACTTATTCAGGCTGTCCATCACGAGAAGGTCGGTTTATCTGAAACCATTATGCTCAATATTACTGGTGGAGGAATAGAGAAATTTAAAAGCGAAAAGGAGGTCATTTATATGAAACCTTTAGTAATTTTCCCCCTTAATCCAGATCCGAAATTGGTTCATCAAAGAGTTAAAATGCTATTCTGAGACTTTTTATTATGCCGGCCTTATCAGGTGAAGGTAACAACCTGATAAGTTTCCCAATTGATAGGGTAATATAAATTTATTTATGGCTTTAGAGTTCTCTATCCTTTTCGTCGTTCGAATTTTGTCAGGTCTCTTTGCTTTAGCCTTGGTTATTGCACTTTGGGAGAAAAAAAAGAGCGAAGGGGTAATGTTCCTGATATTTTTCGAATTTGCAGCTTCGTTATGGTCAATAACTGACGGTTTTGAGCATGAAGTAACCAGTTTACCTTTAAAAATAGTTTGGTCACAGATCGGATATATTGGTTCCTCAACAACCACGGTCTTTTTCCTCCTTTTTTCACTAGCCTACACACAATCAGAAAAGTATATCCGGCCCTTTGTTGTGGGATTATTAATGTTTATTCCTGTCATTACGGTACTTTTTGTTCTGACTAATTCAAATCATCACTTAATCTGGGAGAAAATAGATTTTAACCCCTTGACCAATGAAACTACTTACTACTATGGAATTTGGTTCTGGATTTTTGCCTTCTTTGAATATTTTGTATTAGTCTCCGCAATTATAATTCTGCTGGTAAGTACTTTCAGGTTTTATAAAATTTATAAAGCTCAATTGATTTATCTGATCATAGCTTCTGTGTTACCCTTAATTACAAGCGTTATTTATGTTTTTAAGTTGATTCCTCTTAAAGCTGACCTAACCCCTGTTGTATTGATCTTCTCCGGAATACTCTGTGCTCTGGGAATATACTATCAACGGATGTTCGAAGTTCTCCCTGTTGCACGTAGACAAACAATTAATAATTTGTCGGATGGGGTCATTGTTGTTGATATGCTGGATCGCATTGTTGATGTTAACCTGGCTTTTTGCCGGATTATTGGTGCAGAAAAGGATGAACTAATTGGAAATCAATTTAAACGATTCAGTAATTTGTTTCTGACCGATAGGGCTGCGCATTCCTCGGACAGTGAATTTCTTACCGAAACAAAGATTGGAATCAACGGGGGGGCAAAACATTTTGAAGTAAAGTATAGTCCGGTAACGAATTCTAAAAACCATTTGATTGGCAGAATATTTCTGTTACATGACATATCCATCCGGAAAAGGGCTTTGGATGCAGCATTTGAATCGAACGCTCTCTTAAGACGTGAAATTCTGGAAAAGGAAAAATTGATCGGAGATCTGGATGCCTATGCCCGTACCGTTGCACACGATCTTAAAAATCCGATTAGCGGAGTAATCGGTTTAACCGAATTTATAAAGGATGATATTGAAAATAATCAGAAGGATCAGGCCTTTGAGATGTTGGATATGCTTCATGATCAGGGCCATAAAATGATTAAGATCGTTGATGAATTACTCCTGTTGTCAAGAATCAGAAAGGAAGATATTGAGCTTTCAGAAATTGATATGGAAGTTATTGTATATGAGGCGATAAATAGACTTAGCAGACAGTCGGAAGAACGGAAAGCAATCTTTAAACTACCTTCAGAATGGCCGGTTGTCCTTGGGCATGCTCAATGGATCGAGGAGGTTTGGGTAAATCTGATCAGTAATGCCATCAAATATGGTGGCAATCCACCCGAAATTGTGATGGGAAGTGAACAATGGGGCAATAAAGGACAATATCGTTTTTGGATTCAGGATAATGGGAACGGACTTTCTATGGATTCAGTTAATAAGTTGTTTATGGATTTTGAGAGGCTTGGGACAAAAAAGGTGGAGGGGCATGGGCTTGGTCTTTCAATTACCAAGCGAATAATTGAGAAATTGGGTGGTGAAGTGATCGTTTCAAGTGAAAATCTTCCGGGCAAAGGGTGCATATTTAGCTTCACATTAAGCGAATAAAAATAGGAAACCCCGTTTTATGAAATCTCTTTCGTAAAACGGGGTTTCTTATTTTTTGTATTGATTTAAAATCCCCAGAGGCGCGTAATGTTAAATCCAATTTGAAATTGTTGTTTGGTAAGATCATTCTGGTTCCACATGATATTCTCCTGTGGTAGTAATCCGCTTCCTGTTGCCATGAAAATCTGGAATGCGTGAGTACCGGTTGATACTTCGTAACCAAATGAGAGGTTTGGTTTTGAAGGATTGGTCCATGTATTCTGTTCCGAGATATCTTTGATTTTCAGCGGCAGATCATAGTTGAAGATTAAAGAGCCCTGGGGG
>CAIVCR010000079.1 GCA_903904515.1 uncultured Bacteroidia bacterium | reverse complement strand
GCCACTTCCAACCCCCTCACCCTCGCCACAAACTTAACTTGCTGTCATTCAGAGCGCAGCGAAGAATCTTTGATTTTTTCCCGGACAGTAGTGATAATCAATAAATTCACCATTCACCAATCACCATTATTCCGTTTATTCCCATTCGATTGTTGCCGGCGGTTTGGAGCTGATATCGTAGACAACCCGGTTTATCCCGCGTACTTTATTGATGATATCATTCGAAACCTTGGCAAGAAATTCATAAGGGAGATGGACCCAATCAGCTGTCATACCATCGGTTGAGGCGACAGCGCGCAATGCAACAACATTCTCATAGGTCCGTTCATCACCCATGACGCCTACAGATTGAACAGGGAGCAGCATCACTCCGGCCTGCCAAACCTTATCATAAAGTCCCCACTCTTTGAGACCATTGACAAATATTGCATCTGCCTCCTGTAATACTCTTACCTTTTCAGGAGTCACATCGCTTAAAATCCGGATTCCAAGTCCGGGACCCGGGAACGGGTGTCTGCCAAGCAATTCAGGCTTAATTCCCAGTGCGCGGCCAACCCGGCGCACTTCATCCTTGAACAGGAGATTCAACGGCTCAACAACTTTGAGGTGCATCTTTTCGGGTAGCCCCCCCACGTTATGGTGCGATTTGATCGTGGCCGACGGGCCGTTGACAGAGACCGATTCGATCACATCGGGATAGATCGTCCCCTGAGCAAGCCATTTGACATCCTGTATTTTATGCGCTTCAATATCGAAAACTTCGATAAAATCACGACCAATTATTTTTCGTTTTGTTTCCGGATCGGTAACCCCTTTTAGGTCGTTCCAGAACCTTTCGGCGGCATCAATTCCGATAACATTTAGCCCCATATGCTGGTAGGAGTCGAGTACGTCCTGGAATTCGTTTTTACGGAGCAGTCCGTTGTCGACAAAGATGCAGGTTAGATTTGTCCCTATTGCCTTATGCAGCAAGACTCCGGCCACGGTTGAGTCAACACCCCCCGAGAGCCCGAGCACAACCTTGTCGTTCCCGACAGTTTCGCGCAGTTTGGCAATTGTGGTTTCAATAAACGAATCGGGTGTCCAGTCCTGTTTGCAGCCACAGATTTTTACGAGAAAGTTCTCAAGTATTTTGGTCCCCTCCGTGGTATGATATACCTCAGGGTGAAACTGAATCGCATAGGTATCTTCACCCTCAATTTTAAACGCTGCATTTTCGACATCCTCAGTCGAAGCAATGATTGTGTAATCTTCTGGTAAAGTAATAATCGTGTCGCCATGTGACATCCACACCTGTGAGTTTTCGCTGATACCCTGCAATAGAATACTCTTTTTTTCAATAACAGACAGTTTTGCACGTCCATATTCCCGTGAATCTGAGGCAGCTACTTCTCCTCCGAAAAAATGGGCAAGGTATTGGGCACCATAGCAAACACCTAATAACGGGAAATGCCCCTTGATCTTGCCAAGATCGATTCTTGGACCATTTTCATCCCTCACCGAATAGGGACTTCCCGAAAGGATTACCCCTTTTACTGTGGAATCGATTTCGGGATAATGGTTGAACGGGTAGATTTCGCAATAAACATTTAGTTCGCGGACACGGCGTCCGATCAGTTGAGTGTATTGGGATCCAAAATCAAGGATAATTATTTTTTCCTGCATCCGGGTATATTTAGTTGCTGTATTTTGTGCAAAGATAGGGATTATTGACTAAGGCAAAAATTTACAGGTCAATGATAAGAGCTCTTTTTAGAGTGACTGAGTTGTGTGATTGTTTCTAGGGGTTTTATAGTGAGGGTTTTACTCAAAGATTGCGTGAAGAAGTTCTCTTAATTCTTTTTCAGATATTTTTGACTGTTCTGATTTGTTATAGATTGTCAGCAGGTAAACAGTGTTTTTGATAATATGTAAATGGGTAATAATCCTTGCACCACCGGATTTCCCTTTCTTTTTTGATGCAATAATTAACCGGATTTTAAAGCAATCCTGACCTATAGGTTTTCCTAACTTAGGATCTGATTCGAGGGAGTTAACCAATTCATCAAGTTCATGTTTTAAGGATGGAAATTTTTTAATCAGACGCTTCGCTTGTTTTTTAAATGTTGCAGAAACTCTAACGTCAAATTTCATTAAGGAAATCTTTAGCTGATTGCAGTGATATCTTACCTTCCTTTGCCAGTTTTACCTCCTCAATTGATTCTTTAAGATCATACATAAATGTTTTTTTATTTCTGAGGATCTCCAGCTCTTTTAGGTCATTCAGTAGTTGTTCCCAATCTTCAATTGGAAGCTGAACTGCACTTTTATGCCCCTTTTTATCTGTTATATATTGGATATTCATCGTTTTTCTAATATGTCATTATTTTATTATGGTTTAACATTGAGGCAGATCAAATATAATCAAATTTTTAGATTATATTTATCTGCTTCAAAACCTCCAGGAGAAATAAAAACCAAATTATACCAAAGATGGAAAACAAAGCAGAGTTAAGCCGTCGTAAATTTCTGTCGAATACCGCATTAGGTGCAATAGGAACAATAGGTGCCGCAGGATTTCTGGCATCCTGTTCAGGACCAGGCTCAAAAGGAGTTGAGCATAAGCTGCCGGAGTTGTTAAATGAGGCCCCTGATGGCAAGGTATTAAAAGCCGGACTTATCGGCTGTGGTGGACGGGGAACAGGGGCTGCCATGAATTTTGCTGATGCAGGACCCAACCTGCAGATCGTTGCCCTGGGTGACCTGTTTCAGGATAAGCTCGATCTGTGCCGTGCAACCTTAAAGAAGGAGCGGAAAATTGAGGTGGATGATGCCAAATGTTTTACAGGATTTGATAGTTATCAGAAAGTCATCGATTCAGGGGTTGATATTGTCCTTCTGTGCACCCCTCCGCACTTCCGTCCTGCACACGTGGAGGCTGCGGTTAATGCCGGTAAACATATTTTTATGGAAAAGCCTGTCGCTGTCGATCCTGTCGGTGCCCGTTCGGTTTTGATATCCTCAAAAAAAGCGGAACAGATGGGGCTTAGTATGGTCAGCGGAACAATCCGAAGAGTCCAGAAAGATTATATGGAAACCTGGCGCAGGGTGGCCAATGGCGAGATCGGGGAGATTGTAAGTGCACATATTATCCGAAACGGAGGTTCCCTATGGGCGAAAAAAAGATTGCCAGAATGGTCTGACATGGAGTATATGATCCGCAACTGGGCCAATTTTAGCTGGCTTTCGGGGGATCATATTGTTGAACAGTTTATCCACGAAGTTGATGTAATGAACTGGTTTATTGGAAAGATCCCCGTTAAGGCGATGGGGTGGGGTGGCAGGCAACGCCGCTTGACCGGCGAT
Organism: uncultured Bacteroidia bacterium; assembly: GCA_903904515.1. Classification (GTDB taxonomy): domain Bacteria; phylum Bacteroidota; class Bacteroidia; order Bacteroidales; family Prolixibacteraceae; genus JAAFHB01. The sequence continues at coordinate 19,663 of CAIVCR010000079.1, read as the reverse complement.
CAGTATGACTTTTTTAGTGTTGAGTATGTCTATGATAACGGGATGCAGGCACACTGTGCGGCCCGGCAGATCAGCGGATGCAGCAACCTGAAGCGGGAAATTATAACCGGAACAAAAGGTTATGCCGATTGCAGCGGGACCCTGTTTGACCTTAAAGGGAATCAGCTTTGGAAATACCCCTATCCAAAGGAGGGAGATACCGACCTTACCTGGAAAGTGAAAGACCCATACGTTCAGGAACATATTAATCTGGTTTCTGCTATCCGGAATGGAAAACCGATCAATGATGCTGAGGCGCAGGTAAATTCTACACTGATTACCATTATGGGACGTATTTCAGCCTACACAGGCAAAGATGTAACATGGGAAGAGATGTTGAATTCGAACCTTTCTCTGGGACCCAAAAACTATGTGTTGGGGCCTGTTCCCAATATTCCCGAGTCTGTTCCGGTTATCGGTACAGAAGCTAAATTAATCTGAATAATTGTGTTGTTTTATAGATTCAATCTAATATGAAAATTATGAATAGAAGAGAATTTGCTAAAAATACATTCCTGGCATCAGCTGCAATTACCACAATTCCGGTCTCCTCGTTTGCATCTGCTCCGGCTCCGGCGGCACGCACACTCAAGAAAGGGATTATGTGGGATTGCATTAAAGTTGGAAAAACAATTGCCGAGAAATTTGAAGCGGCAAAACTTGCCGGTTTTGACGGGGTTGAATTGATGAGTCATCTTAACCGGGACGAAGTGCTTGCAGCCCGCGATAAAACCGGACTTCCGGTTTCGAGTGTTTGCGATGCCCTGCATTGGAAATTGTTATTGTCTGATCCCGATCCAAAAGTGCGGGAGCAGGGAGTCGAAGCATTAAAAGTTAGTCTTCTGGATGCTAAAGCTTATGGGGGCGATACTGTTCTGTTAGTTCCCGGCCGCGTAAGTGAACAGGTTAGTTACGATGATTGCTGGAACAGATCCATTGCGGAGATCAATAAGGTGATTCCGCTGGCTGAGAAACTGAATGTGAAAATCGCCATAGAGAATGTGTGGAACAATTTTCTACTTAGTCCGATGGAGATGGCTCAGTATATCGATCAGTTTCAAAGCAAGATGGTTGCATCGTATTTTGATTGCGGGAATATTGTCAATACCGGCTGGCCGGAACAATGGATAAAGATTCTTGGTCCGCGGATTGCCAAGGTACATATCAAGGAGTTTAGTCGTAAAATTGCCGAGAAGCAGGGAAAGGGAGCGGGATTTGATGTGAAACTATTGGATGGCGATGTGAACTGGCCTTTGGTCATGAAAGCGTTTGATGCTGTTAATTACCATGGGTGGACTTCTGTTGAAATGTCGGGTGGAGACACCCCTGAAGGGCTCAAGGATCTTTGCGATCGGCTGGCGAAGATCCATGCGGGTTGAGCAGAGAAAGGTAAATTAACCAAGATATAATACGCGACAATTATGAAAGTATTAAGAGCAATAGGCGGAAAGTTACAAATAGATCCCATGACGACGTAAAGATAAACGCACCATAACAAAATTATATGTCAATTCGGATTTCCGCTAAACATTGGGCAGAACCGGTGCAACAGTTTCAGTAGACCTGTGGGCAAGCATGTCTGCATAATATTTACGGGCCGTGTTTATTAAGGAGAGAGAAGTTATGAAAAGGGGTGTATTCAAGGCTTTGCACATAGCTAAAATGTAGTCAGTAAAATCTTTGTAAATGTGCATTAGCACGGTGCGAGCCGCCTTCATATTGTAATACTCACTTTTGGAGTCCGACAGAATCCGGCCTTCAAAAAGGGCTTTGAAGTTTTGATTTGAACCTTTCATCCGGGTTACAAATCTCCCAATATCGAGTAATTTGATCAGGTCTGAATAATTTGCACTTTCAAGGTGGCTCACCAACTTATCAATCCCAATAGATTCAGCTTCATAGTTCATATACGGGAGATTTTTAAAGGTATGGAATAATATCCCCAGCTTTCGGCTCGCTTCAACCTCATCGGCATTTTCGGAAACTGCGAAGAGCTTAAGTACTTTGGAGAATGCCACAACGGCTCTGTCACGCCCCTTATCTGCAAGGGAAATCAATTCTGTCTCTTCATTTTCAAGGACCCTGGCAAGACCTTTTTCATAAATTTCCAACTTTTCATTGAGTTGTTGCAGGTACGCATTGTAGGGTTGATCGTTTAACAGCATCTGATCGATTGAGGATAGGTCTATCAGATGTCTTTTCATCAACTGGCCAAATTCCATGTTCGTCAGGGATGAAGTTTTTAAGGGTTGGAGGGAATTGTTCATCGAATAAAAATTTACAAGATTAAACATCCTCTAATATACCACATTAAATTGACTTTATTTTTAATTTGGAGCTGAAATTAACTTTGAAAAGCTATGATTTTAGTTCTGCAGATTCTTAATGCCCGTTTTTTATCCCTAATCTGATCAGAAAATGAAAATTTAGAGACCGGATTTCTTTGAAGTTTTCTTTCCTGAAAACTTTTGAGGCCGGATTACCCCTGAGTTACCTCCCCTGAAAACTTTTGAGGCCGGATTACCCCTGGGTTACCCTCCCTGAAATCTTTTGGGGTCGGATTACACTTAATTTATGTCCCCGGAGATTTTTTGGGCAAGATTACAGCTAAGTTACCTTCCCTGAGATTTTTTTGAGGTGGATTACTAATTCTTATCTGATTTTCCTTTTTACCAAACTTACGCCGTTACACGGCTCTTTAGAGGTTAAGGTGCATTGCATCGCAAGATTGGTGAAATTTCGGAAAAAATACAATGATCAGCATCTTCGAATGCCTGCTTTCTGCTGGTTATTTCAATGCATTCAAAGTTGCGGCAAAGAATCAATTTGTCCGAATGGAGGTTAAACATCGTGATAATCCACCATTTGTTTTAAACAAAAATGCCCGGAAAAACCGGGCATTTACAAGTATTATGCGTATAAACTTACAATTTTCTGACCCAGATATTGCGGTAGCTAACAGGGTTGCCATGATCCTGAAGGACAAATGGTGCCGCGCCGTGAGCCTTATACTTGGGTATTCCGATATATTCGGTTGGGCCAAACAATGAAACATTATTTTGGACCAAAACTCCATTCTGAAGAACTGTGGCACGGGCAGGCGAGAACACGGTACTGTCTGCTTTAAATCGTGGTGCCGTATAGATAACATCATAGGTTTGCCATTCACCCGGTTTTTTGCAAACATTTACCAATGGAGGGTGTTGCTTGTAAAATGAACCTGCCTGGCCATTGCGGTATGTGCGGTTGTTGTAATTGTCGAGTACCTGTAATTCGTAACGTTCCTGCATAAAGATTCCGGAGTTTCCGCGTCCCTGGCTTTTACTCTCGGGATCTACCACTGCCGGAGTGCGCCATTCGATGTGTAACTGAAAATCTTCAAATGCACTTTTTGATTGAATTGTACCTGTCCCTTTTACAACTGTTACGCAATTATCAGCAACGTTCCATCCCGGAGCCTCCCCTTTACTGTTCGACCAGTTTTGCTGCAGCGATTCGGGGGTTCCGTCAAACAGGACAATTGCATCCGACGGAGCATTTGCATTCATTTCACCTGGCGTGATCACGGTAACCTCAGGATCCCAGAATTCGGTCATCTCAGGTTTCATTTTAGCATTTTCGGGGTTCTGATTCTGCGCAAAAGCAGTAACGGAACCTAAAACAAATACTCCTAAAAGAATTCTTTTCATTTTTCTTTGAATTTTTAATTCTATTTAATTAGTGATAACAATTGAATGTAACTTGTTTGTGGTGATTGAGATTGTCAGTTGTAAAATTAAGTTTTATAATCCAAGATCGATCATCACCTGGTCAATTTTGAGATTTGTTTTTGCTTCTACCGTGTCGTATTCAGAGGGGGAGTTCAACGAATCCTTCACCTCGATGTAGAATTTTATTTTCGGTTCAGTACCTGAAGGGCGAACCGAAACTTTCGATCCATCGACAGTGAAAAATTGCAGCACATTAGCAGTAATTTTCTGATCGATCGCTTTTTCGGTTCCTGTAATAAGGTTCTTTTCCCTGAGTGTTTCATAATCCTTTACAACCGAGAGGGGCGAACCTGCAAGTTGTTTAGGTGGATTATTCCTGAATTTAACCATCATTTGTTCAATCTCTTCGGCGCCGCTTTTCCCGGTGCGCACGACATATTTCATTTTCTCCTTCGAATAGCCATAGGTCATATAAATATCCTGGAGCATTTCGAACAATGAACGTCCGTTATCCTTTGCCCAGGCTGCTATTTCGGCCATCAGGGCGCATGAGGTAACTGCATCCTTATCTCTTACAAAATCAAGCGGCATAAATCCGAAACTCTCCTCACCTCCGCCAATGTATTGTTTAATCCCTTCGTTTTCGCGGATTACCTCAGCAATATATTTAAATCCGGTGTAGACATCGAAATAATGAACGCCGTTTTTCTTCGCAATGTCAACGACCAATTCGCTGGTTACAATCGTTTTAACCACGTATTCATCTCCTTTAAGAAGGCCAAGTTCTTTCCGTTTAGAGATGATATAATAGAGGAAGATTAGCACGGTCTGATTGCCGTTCACCAGGATAAATTCACCCTTATCATTCTTTATAGCGATACCCAGCCGGTCGGCATCGGGATCAGAGGCCATCACCAGGTCGGCGTTGGTTTCAACAGCCCTGGCAATTGCAAGTTTCATGGCGGCAGGCTCTTCCGGATTTGGCGAGATCACAGTTGGAAAATCGCCGCTGACCACATCCTGTTCCGGAACATGAATTACGTTGTTAAATCCCATTCTGGTCAACGCCATCGGGATAAGTTTCACCCCCGTTCCATGAATCGGTGTATAGACAATTTTAAGATCCTGCTGACGCCTGATTATATCGGGTGAGAGGGAAACCGAAACCACTTTTTCAAGAAATTTCTCATCCATTTCGGCACCCAGAATGGTTATGTTTTCCTTAGGCCCATTGAATTTAATATCATCCACTTTTACTTTTGACACTTCATTGATGATATTGACATCGTGTGGCTCAACGATTTGCGAACCGTCGTCCCAGTATGCTTTGTATCCGTTATACTCTTTAGGATTATGGGAGGCTGTGAGGATGATTCCGCTCTGCAGACCAAGTTCCCGGATCGCGAATGAGATTTCGGGTGTTGGACGCAAATCTTCAAAGAGATAGACCTTAATTCCGTTTGCCGAAAAAATACCTGCTGCGGTCTCTGCAAAAAGGCGGCTGTTATTACGACAATCATAACCGATTGCGACCCCGATCTGAGGAAGTGAGGCAAAGGCCATTTTGAGGTAATTGCTCAATCCTTGTGTTGCCGCACCCACTGTATAGATATTCATTCGGTTTGAGCCAACCCCCATAATGCCGCGCAATCCGCCTGTCCCAAATTCAAGATCACGGTAAAATGCATCAATTAATGCAGTATTATCGGCGCTCTCGACGAGTTGCCTGACTTCTTCCTTTGTTGAGGTGTCGTAATTTCCGGTTAACCATTGATTGGCTTTTTGCAGGATAGTTTCCGGCGTCTGAGATGTTGTCATAAGATGATTGAATTATATGGTTTCAAACAATTTTGAATGTCCTCTAAAAATTAACCAAATATAAACCCGTTTTTTGATTTAAGAAATAAGAATTAAAAGAGTTTAACTGCAAAATAACCTTAAAAAATTAAATAATCATTTGATATTAAAGGGATAAATAGTAATTTTGCGGCACAAATTAAAATAATGTCTAATTTATTAATTTTAAGAGCAAATTGAATGAGTGAAATTAACGAAATTCCCGAAATTAACGAGGAAGCAGAGTTGTCGGCAGAAGTGCCTGCAACACCTGTAGAAGAGGCAGCAGAGATTGCTGCTGAAGTAACTTCCGCTCCTGTGGAAGAAGAAACAGAAGTTGTTATTGAAGATGTTGCTGAAGTAGTAGCTGAGGTTGTTCCTGAAGTTGTTGCTGCCCCTGTTGTGGAAGTAGCTGAGATTGTAGTTGAAATTCCTGTTGTTCCTGTAACACGGGTGCTTAAGGAAACATCAGCCAAAGCAGATGAAGATTTTGACTGGGATGCCTTTGAAGGAACCAAGTCGGTAAACAGTGTGGCCTCCAAGAAAGAGATGACCGACATGTATGACAATACCCTTTCGATCCTTCAGGAGAAAGAGGTTGTTGATGGTCGCGTAATCTCAATGAATAAACGTGAAGTTGTTGTTGACATCGGATACAAATCGGATGGTATTGTTTCTGTGAATGAATTCCGCTACAACCCTTCATTAAAAATTGGCGATCAGGTTGAGGTTTACGTTGAAACCCTTGAAGATAAAAAGGGTCAGCTTACACTTTCACACAAGAAAGCCCGTGCAATGCGTAGCTGGGATCGTGTTAACGCAGCGCTCGAAAATGACGAAATTATTACCGGATTCATCAAATGCCGTACGAAAGGCGGTATGATTGTTGATGTATTCGGAATTGAAGCCTTCCTTCCAGGTTCACAGATCGATGTGAAACCAATCCGTGATTACGATATTTATGTGAATAAAACAATGGAGTTCAAAGTTGTTAAGATCAACCATGAATTCCGTAATGTTGTTGTTTCGCATAAAGCGCTTATCGAAGCGGAACTTGAGCAGCAGAAGAAGGATATCATCTCCAAACTTGAAAAAGGACAGGTTCTTGAAGGAACTGTTAAGAATATCACCTCCTACGGTGTATTTATTGACCTTGGCGGCGTAGACGGATTGATCCATATCACCGACCTAAGCTGGGGCCGCGTAGCTCATCCTAATGAAATCGTTCAGCTTGATCAGAAGATCAATGTTGTTATCCTTGATTTCGATGATGACAAAAAACGTATTGCCCTTGGTCTTAAACAATTATCTTCTCATCCATGGGATAACCTTAGTGCAGAGCTTAAAGTTGGTGATGTAGTTAAGGGAAAAGTAGTTGTTATGGCCGATTATGGCGCATTCATCGAAATCGCTCCTGGTGTTGAAGGATTGATCCACGTATCTGAAATGAGCTGGTCACAACACCTTCGTTCTGCTCAGGATTTCCTTAAAGTTGGAGACGAGGTTGAAGCAACTATTCTTACGCTTGATCGCGACGAACGTAAAATGTCGTTGGGTATTAAGCAGATGAAGAATGATCCATGGGATAAAATCGAGGCTAAGTATGCAATCGGTTCAAACCATGTAGCCCGTGTTCGTAACTTCACCAATTTTGGCGTTTTTGTTGAAATTGAAGAAGGTGTTGATGGTCTGATTCATATCAGCGATCTGAGCTGGACAAAGAAGATCAAACATCCTTCTGAATTTACCTCTATCGGAGCTGAAGTTGATGTGCAGGTACTTGACATTGATAAAGACAATCGTCGTCTGAGCCTTGGTCATAAACAACTGGAAGAGAATCCATGGGATGTATTTGAAACCATCTTTACCGTTGATTCAATTCATGAAGGTACTGTAATTGATCTTTTCGATAAGGGAGCAGTAATCTCATTACCTTATGGTGTCGAAGGTTTTGCCACCCCACGTCACCTGGTAAAAGAGGATGGATCAAATGTTAAGATGGACGAGAAACTTGACTTTAAAGTTATTGAATTCTCTAAATCAGCAAAAAGGATAATTCTTTCTCATTCAAGGGTTTACGAAGATACTAAAAAATCTGAGGAGACAGCCAAGAAGAAAACCAGTGCTCCTAAACAGGCAACTAAAAGCGTTAAACCGTTGAAAGATACTTCTGAGAAAACTACTCTTGGAGATATCAGCGAATTGGCAGCTTTAAGAACCCAGATGGAAGAGAACGAGAAAGGGGAGAATTAATCGGATTTTGTTCAGCTAATTTGTACTAAATTTTTAGTCATGAATTTTATCATTCGAAATGAGTCAAATTATTCTTGTGTAAAAGTTGACAAGGAACGGCTGGATAGTTTTATCGCTCCTGAGTTGAAGGCAGAGCTTGTGATGCTCTCAAATCAGGGGGTTACCAATATTATTCTGGATCTTTCAGAATGCGAATATTGTGACTCATCCGGCCTTAGTGCTATTCTGGTTGGGAATCGGCTGTGTGATGACTCTGAAGGGATATTTATAATCTGTAATCTCTCTTCTGCAGTCGACAAGATGATCAAGATGGCCATGCTCGATTCGATCCTGTTGATCGCGCCTGGGTTAAAAGAGGCTGAACAATTGATAGTTAAAAAATCTGAATTATAATATAAAAACCCGGTTTTAACAACCGGGTTTTTTTTTCTCTATTGCGAAATCCTCACTTTTCGTGTAGGTTTGGAAAAAATTAAGCTATGCTCCCTTTCAGTGTGACTATTCTGGGCAGCAGTTCTGCACTTCCGACATTAAAGAGATTTCCAACTTCTCAGGTTGTTAATCTTAACGAGAAATTATACCTGATCGATTGTGGCGAAGGGACGCAAATCCAACTGCGCAAATTTGGTCTTAAAGCTGGAAAAATCAACCATATCTTTATCTCGCACCTTCACGGAGACCATATATTTGGTTTGCCTGGCCTTATCTCCACGATGGCCCTTGGTGGCAAAAAGGGGGAACTTCACATCTATTCCCATTCAGAATTAAAACTGATGATGGATCCGCTGCTGAAGTTCATCTCAGAGATGGACGATTTCAGAATTATTTATCATCCGCTGAGTTTTCGGGGCCATGCTGTTCTTTTTGAAGATTCAAAACTGACGGTTGAGTCCTTTCCGCTAAAACATCGGGTTCCTTGCTGTGGCTTTGTTTTCAGGGAAAAACAACATGAGTTGCATCTCCGGGGTGATCAGGTCGAATATTTGAAAATTCCTATAAGGGAACGGGTGGCTATTAAAGGAGGAGCCGATTACCACAGGGAGGATGGGACAGTTATACCCAACAGTGAACTTACTTTCCCGTCAGATCCGGTCCGTTCGTATGCTTTCTGTACCGACACTGTTCCTCGGAAACAGATTATTCCGGTGATTAATAATGTTGATTTATTGTATCATGAGGCGACATTTGGTGATGATCTTAAGGATCTGGCATTAAAAACCTACCATTCAACGACGAAACAGGCTGCAGAGATAGCGCTAGAGGCTGGGGTAAAGAAACTAATCATTGGCCATTTCTCAAGCCGGTATAAAAGCGAGAAACCGCTCGTCGATGAAGCCCGGACCATTTTCCCAAATACCTTCGCGGCGAATGACGGGGAGAAGTTTGAATTGTGACAAAGCGGGATTTTATGTGTTGCCTAATTGTTTCTTTGGTTTCTATTGTTTCTTTGGTTCCTGCTGTTGAGCTGCTGCTATTTTCTTCCTGTTAGGTAATAAGAACAATATAATGTCGTAATTAATATTTTCCTCTTTTGACCTCCCCCAACCCAAACCTCCCCCAACCCCTCCAGAGGAAGGGAGAAGGAAGGGAGAAGGAAGGGAGTAAGCCACTGATTGCTGGCCAAAAGTCTCCCCTTTGGGGAGATTTAGAGGGGTCAAAAAGGAGAAGGCTGGAATTTTAACTAGTAAATTATATCTTACCTATTACTTAGCTCCTTCAATTTCCCTTTATTTCTATCTATATTCTATTTTACTATTCTCTTTCTTCCTCAAAAAATTCCTTATTAAAGTTAACCAGGTAGAGCCTTTCTGTAGGTCGTGTAAATGCCGTATAGATCCATCTCAGATATTCTCTGTCGATCATCTCTTCTGTGAGATAACCATGATCGAGGAAGACTGCTCTCCACTGACCTCCCTGCGATTTATGGCAGGTTAAAGCGTATGAGAATTTCACCTGTAAGGCATTGAAATACTCATTTTCGCGCATCTTTTCCCATAACGTTCTCTTGTTGCGTATTTCAGGGTAATCCTGTGCAATTTCGTCGAAGAGACGTTTCTGATCAGCCTGTGTCAGCGATGGAGCCTCAATGGTTAAGGTATCGAGAATTATTTTGCAGTCAATCTCAACATCTTTGAAATCGATAAACCGAAGGGTGACATTCACAAAATGGAAGCCATATTTCTCCTCAAACTTGCGGATCCTGACCACCTCTGCGATATCCCCGTTGGCGATAAACCCTAGCTCTTCGGATTGTTTAGCCCAATGGTAGTTGTTTTTGACACTCATTACCAGGTCTCCGGTCGAGATCTGCTCCTCACGGTACAGGACGGCCCTGCGAATCCCCTCATTGAATTTATTAGCCCGCTTGTTGGAACGTGTGACAACAATCGTCTCATCAACACCAAATTTATGGTAGCATCCTGAAATCTCTTCGATCAGATCAGCACCTCCAATGCGCAGAATGTCGGAGTATCCTTCTGTTCTGATTTTCCAGTAACCCTGGTATTGATCATCAGCGAGAAGGTTTCGGATCATCGTTGCATTTTCCAGAATCCCGGATTTTGTAGCCTGCCTGACTACCTGTGTCAATTCACATTTAATCACTTCAAGATCAAAATATTTCAGCTCTTCCTCCTCAAGGGCAGGACTGATGCTGAAACCGACAGGGGGAAGCTGGGCGGTATCACCGGCAATAATCAGCCGGCAGTTTTCACCCGACATCACATATTCAATCACATCAGAGAGCAGATAGCCTGAACCGAAAATGTTGTTTTCCTGCGGTTGATTGGATATCATTGAGGCCTCATCAATAATGAAAATGGTGTTTTTATGCAGATTTCTGTCAAGTGAGAATTTCCCATATCCATTTGATGTTTGTTGCCTGTAAATTTTTTTGTGAATCGTTGTGGCCTGCTTCCCGGAATATCGTGACAGTACTTTGGATGCTCTTCCGGTAGGTGCCAGTAACACCGCCTTCATTTTGAGATGATCCAAAACTCTCACAAGCGCGCTTAAGGCAGTTGTCTTGCCGGTTCCCGCATAACCCCTTAGCAGGAATAGCATGTGCGATTGTTCAGTGGTGATAAATTCGGCCACTTTATCGGCCATCTCTGTCTGACAGTCCGTTGGGTCGAATCTGATCTCTTCGATTATCTGTCTGGAAATGTAATTTTTTAGCATCTGGACTCTTTACAACTCAAGCAGCCGCGAATAATTAATCATCCTCAGCATTGAATATTTTTTAAAACATTTCTATCCTTCAATTAAAAAACAATTGATATCGGGATGAATCTTTAGCAAAGGTTGGTCAATTTTTTTAAATTTGTAGCCAAACGAACAAATTCATTTCAAATAAAAATGCGTGATATCTGTTTTACAGACAAAACTTTTGATAACACACAGACCCATACCTATCATTTGTCCATCCAGATAAGTCTGGATGGTTTCTATTTTTCAATTCTGGACATTCCGAAAGGGAAGTATATCGTTTTGAATGGACACCACTTTTTCCTAAAACGCCCGCGCCTTTTACTGAAGCATGTGCGGGAAGTCTTCGAAGCGGATGAGCTTCTGACTGGAAATTTTAAGAGTGTCGAGATACTTTATGCAACCCGTAAATTCACACTCGTACCCCAGGCTTTTTATACCAGGGGTTCACTGGATAAGTTTTTATGGTTTAACACGGTTCAGGAAAGAGGGTATTCGGTATTAAAGAATCTCTTTCCCAAAGCGGGGTGTTTATGTCTGTTTGATATTCCTCAGAATTTAAATGATTTTTTGGTGGCTAAATATCCCAGGTGCGAAATAAAGAATAATCTTTTACCGCTTGTCGAAGGGGTTCTTAGACGAAATTGGTCTTCTCCCCAAAGGGTGCAGGTTCATCTGAATTTTTTCAGAGAGACCTTTGAAATGGTGGTTGTAAATGGTTCGAAACTGGTATTGTGCAATATCTTTAATTACAAAACAGAACGGGACATCCTGTACCACGTTTTGTTTACTTTCGATCAGCTGAAACTATCTCCGGAGAGTACGGAGCTGATACTTCATGGACAGATTCCCCAGGTTTCGCCTGTTTACCATTTGTTTAAGAGATACATAAAATTGACCTCATTTGCCAGGCTCGATACAACGTATCAATACAGTTATACCTTTAGTCAGTTGCCCGAACATTACTATTCTTCACTCTTAAGTATCTATAAATGCGAATAATCGGAGGCGCTTTTAAAAGCAGGGTTTTCAGACCCGCAAAGAATTTCAAGGCAAGGCCCACTACCGATTTTGCCCGCGAGAATCTTTTTAATATCCTTGAGAACAGATACGATTTTGAGAATAAGAAGATGCTTGATCTGTTTAGTGGCACAGGAAGTATCTCATTTGAATTTGTTTCCAGGGGGTGCCCGGATGTAACATGCGTAGAGTCGGACCGGTTTCATTACCAGTTTATCTGTTCGGTGATTGAGACTCTTGGTATAAAGCGCGAGCTCAAAGCGCTCCATGTTGATGCTTTCAAGTTTATTGACCGTTCACCTGGGACGTTTGATCTTATTTTTGCTGATCCCCCTTATGAATTAAGTCGGATTGCAGAAATTCCTGACCTCATTCTGAACACCAATCTGCTTGGGAATGAAGGGTTACTAATTTTGGAGCATGGAAAGACAAACGATTTTTCGCACCACCCGCTATTCAGGGAACTCAGGAAATACGGGAGTGTCCATTTTTCCTTTTTTTCGAGGGTTCAATAGTAATTTGGCCATTAAAGAGTTGATATTCTGATATATAGAATGTAATTTTATCATTTTTATATCTATTTGGTTTAGATACATTTGTAGTAACAAAAAATGGAGTATATTTGCAGCGCTCAAATAAAATTGAGAGATTGAAAATAAGTTCTTAGTTTTCTTAAAAAGATAAAAACGGTTTGGTAGTTCAGTTGGTTAGAATACATGCCTGTCACGCATGGGGTCGCGGGTTCGAGTCCCGTCCAGACCGCTGTTTTTGTTTTAAATTTTGGTTTGGTAGTTCAGTTGGTTAGAATACATGCCTGTCACGCATGGGGTCGCGGGTTCGAGTCCCGTCCAGACCGCCAAAATTTAGTTTTAGAGTCGTATTTGGTTTGGTAGTTCAGTTGGTTAGAATACATGCCTGTCACGCATGGGGTCGCGGGTTCGAGTCCCGTCCAGACCGCAAAGCTTCAGAAGAGATTCTGGAGCTTTTGTGTTTTTGTTAACACCTCTGTTCATTCTTTTTGACTATCTGAAACAGGGCGTTTAACCAATTTTATTAGCCTCTAAACTTTTTATGTCACGAATTTGATTTTTATTATCTTAGCGACGATATATTAGCTATATGTTTGAGAATTTGAATCAGCCTTATCCGTTTAATAATAATTTTAAACACAATGCAAGAACCATCGGCCTGGTTGGGATGGGATTCGTGTTGCTGGTTCTTTATTTTCAACCTTTTGGCATCAACTTTCTCAAATCGGAGCACGATGGGTACTTCGTTCTTGGTGCAGGGATCATGTGCGTTGGCAGCCTTTTTGCAAATACATTATTCCTGCCCGGTATCATGCCCAGGGCATTTGATTCCGCCCATTGGACAATAGGAAAGGAGATGGTTTGGAATGTCTGGCTGTTTAGTAACCTGTTTATGATTCTCACCCTGATGGCGTGGTTTGTCAATGAAATCAATTTTACAGATTTACCTATCTTCCGTACCGGAGCCCTGGCTTTACTTCCACTTGTCCTTCTTAATTTAATCAACTATAACCATTCACTGAAAGATAAAATGGTGAGCGTTATCGACAATAGCCGTCGTCACTGGTTTGGAGAGGAAAAACCTGAGGTTGTCATGGATTCCGATTTACAATTGGTTGCCGAGAATGGAAAGGATGTTTTTTCGGCCCATTCGGAGAATATCCTTGTATTTCACTCATCAGGTAATTACGTTGAGATTTTTGTCCTTGAAAAGAATGTTTGCCGAAAAAAGCTCTTTCGTCAATCATTTGCTGTAGTGGAACAATATATGAATGAAAAGCCTGAATTTATCAAATGTCACCGATGCTGGATTGTCAATCTTGCAAAGATTGAAGCGCTGACCGGGAATTCAAAAGGGTATTTTCTGGAGCTAAGCAAACTTGATTTTAATATCCCTGTCTCACGAAATAATATCTCCACTTTTCGAAAATTGATGGAAAACAGAATGCATTAGTCTGGAAGATTTTTAAAATAATCTGACAGCTTCGTTGTAATTCGTCCCACAACAATGTGCATTTCGTCCCAAAAACCTGTATTTGTGCCCATTTTAAGCAGCATATACCATTTTTGATTTTTGAATCCCTTTAGTGCTTATTATTGTGGCGCATTTCAAAAATCATTAAGGGGACATCACTGTTTACCCTTACAGTTATAAATTAAATCTTGGCAGCGAAATGAAAAGTCTAAACATTGGAGGTTTAAAAATTACCCTCCCCATAATTCAAGGTGGAATGGGAGTTGGAATATCGTTATCAGGGCTGGCCTCTGCTGTTGCCAATGAAGGGGGAGTCGGGGTTATTTCTCCGGCGGGTATCGGCTTCTTATACAAAAAACATTCCGATGATTATCTTGAGAATTGTATCTTCGGTCTCACTGAAGAGATCAGAAAAACCAGGGAAAAGAGTAATGGTGTGATCGGAGTGAATATAATGGTTGCTTTATCCAATTATGTAGATTTGGTTAAGACTTCGATTCAGGAAGGTGTAGATATTATTTTTTCGGGCGCCGGCCTGCCATTGGATCTGCCTAAATATTTGACTGAAGGGTCAAAAACAAAATTGGTACCAATCGTTTCATCGGCTCGCGGCGCTGCCTTGATCTGTAATAAGTGGAAGGCAAACTATGACTATCTTCCTGATGCAATTGTTGTTGAGGGACCTAAAGCCGGTGGTCATCTTGGCTTCAAAGTTGAGCAGCTTGAAGATGAGGCTTTTGCGCTGGAAAGACTAATCCCTGAAGTATTGGCAGTTGCAAATGAAATTGGGGAGAAATATGGCTGTACAATTCCTGTTATTGCTGCCGGAGGAATTTATACCGGAGAGGATATTGACAAATTCCTGGAAATGGGTGCTGCCGGAGTTCAGATGGGGACGCGGTTTGTCACTACGGTTGAATGCGACGCTTCTGACAAGTTTAAGCAAGCCTATATTCAGGCCCGCAAGAACGATGTTCGGATCATCAAGAGCCCTGTGGGAATGCCGGGAAGAGCAATTTCCAGCGAGTTTCTCGATGAAGTTGAAGCTGGGACCAAGCAGCCTAAATATTGTCCGGTAAACTGTATTAAAACCTGTGATATCAGCACTGCACCTTATTGCATCATTGCATCTCTCTCTGCTGCCTTAAAAGGCAATTTTAAACATGGATATGCTTTTGCAGGTAGTAATGTCTGGCGGACTGATAAAATAATTACCGTAAATGAATTATTTACCACGTTGATTCATGAATTTAATGAATATCGGGCTAAGCTTACTCTGGCTTTGGCATAGAAAGTTCCGATTCTAAAACATATAGAAAAGATGGGCAATTTCAATTGTTCATCTTTTTTTTTATATTTTTGACCATTATTATAAGGAGGATGTCATGAATACTTAACCTTTTGGGGTTTAAAATGCCCTATTCCTCCAGCTAATAATTTACGCATGATGTTAATTAGTACAATTTTATCAATTATGAATTATTTAGATGCTGTAAAAAAGAGCTTGCTCTTGCTGCTGATCTTTATTTCTTTGGACCCGGTCGTAATATTTGCACAAGATGTTCAATCGCAGGCAATTAAATTTGGACGTGTATTGAATTTAATCGATAATTTTTATGTTGACACCACAAATGTTAACAAACTCACTGAACACGCAATCAGTGAACTCCTCTCAACTCTTGATCCCCATTCCGTTTATATCTCAAAAGATGAGGTGGCAGAGATGAATCAGCCGTTGGAGGGGAATTTTGAGGGAATCGGAATATCGTTCAATATTTTTCAGGATACCCTGATGGTGATGACGACAATACCCGGAGGACCATCTGAATCGGTTGGGCTTAAACCTGGTGACCGGATCGTTAAAGTTAACGAGAAAGTTATTGTAGGAATTGGACTTAAGAATCAGGAGGTATTTAAATTACTCAGAGGAGATAAAGGGACAAGAGTTAATCTGGTAATTATCAGAAAGGGGGAGAAGGCTCCGCTTGATTTTACAATTATCAGGGATAAGATACCGATATTTAGTGTCGATGCCTCGTTTTTATTGAATAAAGAGACAGCCTATATTAAACTGAATAAATTCGCGGCCACAACTATCTCAGAATATCAGGAGGCGATGAAATCACTCAGCGCCAAGGCAAAAATTAAAAATCTTGTACTCGATTTACGGGGCAATGGTGGTGGCTTTCTGGGGGCTGCCTATGATCTTGCGAATCAGTTCCTGGAAGAAAATAAGTTAATTGTCTACACGGAAGGTATCCATAGTCCCCGGAGGGATTATTTATCCACTACCCGTGGCGATTTCATACAAGGTAACCTGATTATTCTGATTGATGAAGGTTCTGCATCAGCCTCCGAAATTGTCTCCGGTGCAATTCAGGATTGGGATCGGGGAGTTCTTATCGGGCGCCGCTCATTTGGGAAAGGTCTTGTTCAGCAACCTTTTTCACTCAATGATGGCTCTGTAATCCGCTTAACCACTGCTCATTATTATACTCCGGCCGGAAGAAACATTCAAAAGCCGTATAAAGACGATATCAAGAATTACAGGAATGAATATTTAAAACGGTACGAAAAAGGGGAGATGTTTAGTAAAGACAGTATCTCCCTGCCCGATTCGCTTATGATGAAAACCTTGGTTACCAAGCGTAAAGTATATGCAGGTGGTGGTATAATGCCGGATATTTTTATTCCGATGGATACCTCAATGTACTACCGCTATTTTAATAATCTTGTCCGGAAAAATGTATTGTTCCCGTTTGTGGTTGGTTTCATTGACAAAAACAGGGAGCTTATTAAAGCCAAATACAAGTCTTTTGATGATTTCAAGCTTAATTTCCATGTTGATGATCAGGAAATGGAAGAATTGATTAAAGCCGGAGAAAAGGAAAAAGTTAAAAGAGATGATGAAAGTTTAAAGGTGTCAGGAGTCATAATTGCCCGTCAAATCAGGGCACTTGTAGCCAGGGAGATCTATAATTCAGGTTCCTATTACCAGATAATGATCGAGGATGACAAAGAGGTTGAGAAGGCGCTGGAAATACTCTCGAACCAGCATGACTTTAATCGTTATCTGAATAAATAGAGGATTGGTTATTACGTGATATTATTTGAGCCTAATTAATTGCTATGAATTTATTACTCGATTGGGCATTATCAAATAAAATCGAATTTGCCGGTACTGTTTTCGGATTGATTTATGTCTGGTTTTCGGTCCGCCAAAGTTTAAATACCTGGCCGGCAGGCATCATCACATCGTTGCTCTACTGTAGTGTATATTTTGGTGCAAAGTTTTATGCCAACATGGGTCTTCAACTCTACTATTTAATCATTAGTGTTTATGGTTGGTGGAGTTGGAAAAACGGATCAAAAACGGATAACGGGGCCGAAGAACTGAGCGTCAGCCGTACCACCCTTACGCTTTGGATCAGACTCTTTGTTATTAATTTGATTTTAACCGGCTTAATGTATTATCTGTTAGGACTTCATACCGATTCTCCAATCCCTTTTGGGGATGCTTTTACAACCTCCCTTAGCATAATTGCTACCTGGATGCTTACCCGCAAAAAATTGGAGCATTGGTTAATATGGATCTTTGTTGATCTTATTTCTATTTCACTGTATCTTTACAGAGGGCTTTATTTTACAACTTTTTTGTTTTTGGTTTATACCGTCATGGCGGTAATAGGATATTATGAATGGCAAAAGGTGCCTGAAAAAGTGCGATGTTAACACAAAAGAGTATGCATAGGATCGTTGTTACGGGACCTGAATCGACGGGAAAAACAGAATTGACACAAATTCTTGCCCATAAATATGGAACACTTTGGATCCCGGAATATGCACGTGATTATGTCGAAAAACTGGATCGCCCATATACCTTTGACGATGTTGCTGCGATTGCGAAACATCAGATTAAGCAGGAAGAGATATACGCTTCAAAAGTTGGTTCAGGAATTCTGTTTTTTGATACCTGGTTAATCATTACTAAAGTTTGGTTTGATTTGGTCTATGGGAAGTGTCCTGAATGGGTTTCTGATCATATCAGAACCTCCAGGATTGATCTATTTTTAGTTTGCGACACAGACTTGCCATGGATTGCAGATCCGGTGCGTGAAAATGGGGGAGAAAAAAGGGAACAATTGCTGAAACTTTATTGTGATGAGATTCGTTCCTTTGGGTTTTCGTACGAAATTGTTCATGGATTTGGCTCATCAAGGACAGACAATGCGCTGGAGGCATTATCCCGTCATGGATTGAACCTATGATCTGTCTGGGTTGTTATTTACCTTGATGTTTGAATGGATTACATTTAATTACATATAAATTAAAGATGAAAATTTCTGACAGTATAATTGATCTGGTTGGTCGTACACCTATGGTGCGATTAAACCGGTTGACAGAGGGTCTGGATTGCGAAGTTATCGTAAAGCTGGAATCGCAAAATCCTGCAGGATCGGTGAAGGACAGAATTGCGTTAGCGATGATTGAGGATGCGGAAACGCGTGGATTGATAACCAGGGATACTGTCATTATTGAACCGACAAGTGGAAATACGGGTGTGGGACTCGCTTTTGTTTGTGCGGCTAAAGGGTATAAACTGTTGATCATTATGCCTGATTCAGTCAGTGTTGAACGGAGAATGATTGTTCAGGCATATGGGGGAGAGGTTATCCTTACACCCGGAAAAGAGGGGATGAAAGGTGCTATAGCTAAGGCGGAGGAGCTAAAATTGACCATTCCTGGCAGTTTTATTCCGATGCAGTTTAACAATAGTGCAAATCCTGAAATTCACCGTAAAACAACTGCCCTCGAAATATGGGAAGATACTGATGGGAAAGTTGATATTTTTGTTGCTGGTGCTGGTACCGGAGGTACGATAACCGGAGTTTCGGAGGTGATTAAAGCAAAGAAATCGAGCTTTTATTCGGTTGTTGTGGAACCTGAAGATTCTCCTGTATTGTCGGGCGGCACTGCGGCCCCTCATAAAATTCAGGGAATTGGTGCAGGGTTTATTCCTCAGGTATTAAACACTTCCTGCTATGATGAGGTTATGAAGGTTTCGGCCACTGATGCATTTGAAACTGCAAGGAAGCTGGCAAGTTTAGAGGGTATTTTTTGCGGCATTTCAGCCGGAGGAAATGTCTTTGCTGCGCTTGAGATGGCTAGAAGGGCTGAAAATAAAGGAAAAATGATTGTGACCATTATTTGCGATACAGGTGAACGTTACCTGAGTACCCCACTATTTGCATTTGAAAATGAAAGATAAAGTGATTGAAGAATCGGGAGCCTGGACTGCCGATACGGTAAGGTCCCTGATTGATGCCAGTTCATTCGATATTCTGGTCCACCGGCACAGGACCGGCGAGTCGATGCCATCTACTAAAAAATTAAGGACTATAGTTGAACGGATCCGTCAGATTATTTTCCCCGGGTACTTTGGTGAGATGAATCTAAAAGCTGATACACTTGCCTATTAGAGGGGTGTATTGGTTGACGAGGTTTATGAGATGATGGCCGATCAGATATTCTCCGGTTTATGTTTTATCTGCGAAGGAGAGTCTGACCGAGATCTGACAGGCAAAAGAGAGAGG